>DOVB01000101.1:2889-4439 GCA_003520285.1 Halieaceae bacterium | reverse complement strand
TTGGTGATCTCGACGGCAACCGTGGCTTTGCAGGAACAGCTGATGTTTCAGGACTTGCCCGATATCGCCCGTCACAGCGGATTAGAATTTTCTGTGGTGCTGGCAAAAGGCCGACGCCGTTATGTTTGTTTGGCGCGTTTAGATCAGGCGCTCAATCAAGCACCAAGTTCGCAAACGATCCCACTCTATCCCGATGAATATCATTGGAATCAAGAAGATGATTCCGCCACTTACGAGCGATTAATGGACGGTCTGGCGCGCGGTGATTGGGACGGGGACCGAGACAACCTTGCTGAAGCCATTACCGATTCGGCTTGGTTCCCCGTAACCAGTGACCACGCTCAATGTACTGGACGGCGCTGTACTTATATCGCCCAATGCAGCTTTTATAAAGCTCGCGAACAACTCGCTGATGCCGATGTGATCGTTACCAATCATGATTTGGTACTGTCTGATCTGTCCATTGGCGGGGGTGTGGTTTTGCCTGCGCCTGAGGATGCGCTTTATATCTTCGATGAGGCGCATCATCTGGCGGAGAAAGCCAAGAATCACAGTACCGCGTTTTGTCACCTCCAAAGCACGCTCCAGTGGACTGAAGATACTCGCAAGTGGCTAGAGCAGAGTACGTCATTCTTTAAAACACATACTTTGGATGCTTTGGTGGCTCGCCTGATGGGGCACTTAAAGGAATTGGCGGATGCGCTCGAGACAACCATTAGCGCAGCCCTCGAACTAGAAGATAAAGGCCAAGATGTGCCAGCACTCGAGCAGCGGTTTGAGCACGGTCTGGTTCCCCAGATTCTCCAAGAGGCGTTCATGGGCTGCAGTGTCATTGGTGTTAAAGTTGGTTCACTGGTCGAGCGATTAACGCTCCAATGTGAGGAGCTTCTTGATCAGGAGGCCATCGATAAGGAATCTGTCGAAGTTTACCTAAGCGCTTGTCAAAGTATTTCGAGTCGCCTTGAACTGACACAGGCCTTATGGTCTGATTTCGGGCATAGTACAGTGGATAGCCCGCCGCCAGCTCGCTGGATACGGTACCAGTATGGTAACTCGGGAGTTGGCATTAGCTGTCACTCCAGTCCTATCTTGGCCTCGGCATTTTTGCAGAGTCACCTTTGGGAGAGAGCGGCCGGGGTTGTTCTCACCTCGGCGTCTCTCACCGCTCTGGGGCGTTTTGATCGGTTCAAATTGCATGCCGGAACACCGAGCGATGCGCAGTATGTCGCGGTAACGAGTCCCTTTGACTACTCGCGCGCGCGGCTCCATATCCCCAGCGATCTTCCCGCAGCTAATGACGCCCCGGCCCACACACAAGCCTTGATCGAACGCATGCCAGAGTTGCTAGACCAAGCAGACGGGACTCTCGTTTTGTTCTCATCACGACGCCAAATGACTACGGTTTACGAGGGTTTGCCAAGCGCCTTGCAGGAACGGATTTTGAAGCAAGATGTCCAATCGAAAAAATCGTTAATTGAGCAACACAAGCACATTATCGATGCTGGTGGCCAAAGCGTCTTGTTTGGGCTTGCGAGTTTTGCCGAAGGTGT
>DOVB01000101.1:0-2744 GCA_003520285.1 Halieaceae bacterium | reverse complement strand
GATGATCCGCGTGAGGCCGCTTTAAGTGAATGGGTGGAAGCACAAGGTGGCAATGCTTTCAAAGAGATATCGGTGCCCGATGCGGGTGCTAAATTGCTTCAGGCTTGCGGTCGGTTGCTCAGAACAGAGCGAGATAGTGGACAAATCACCATTCTCGATACCCGCTTGTTAACCAAGCCCTATGGGCGCCAATTACTGGAATCATTGCCGGCGTTCACTCGAATCTAATCTGATGCAGGCGTGTCATTGGCGTGAGCAGAGGGAACAGGTATCAACGTTTGCTGAGTTGTCTGCCGAGGTCAATGACAGTAGGGATCAGCGAGTGGGGGATAGGTTGTGTGGAAGTCTCGAGGGCTTCGACGCTGGATTCGGTCGAGCCCCCGAGAGATTAACGCAGGACTAGTCCCAAGATAGGGCGCCACCTGTTTGATACTCAATCACGCGAGTCTCAAAAAAGTTCTTTTCTTTTCTGAGGTCCATAATTTCAGACATCCAGGGGAAGGGATTCTGTACACCAGGGAATTGCTCTGGCAGTCCTAGCTGGGCAAGACGACGGTTACAAATGAACTGCAGATACTCTTCCATCATCGCAGCATTCATACCGAGCACGCCACGTGGCATGGTATCTCGAGCATACTCGATCTCGATCTGGGTACCCTCGATCAACATCTGAATCACTTCTTGCTGGAAAGCTTCAGTCCAAAGATGCGGGTTTTCCAACTTGATCTGGTTGATCACGTCGATACCAAAATTAAGGTGCATCGACTCATCACGGAGTATGTACTGAAATTGCTCGGCGACACCGGTCATTTTATTGCGACGACCCATCGATAGGATTTGAGTAAAACCACAGTAAAAGAAGATACCCTCAGTGACGGCGTAAAACCCGATCAGATTGCGGAGTAAGGTCTGATCATTCTCTGTTGTGCCAGTGTTAAAATTGGGGTCGCTGAGACTGTGCGTATGTGACAGGCTCCAAGTCGCTTTTTTAGCAACACTTGGGACCTCTCGGTACATATTGAACACTTCGCCTTCATCCATTCCCAGGGACTCGATGCAGTACTGGTATGCGTGGGTGTGGATCGCCTCTTCGAAGGCTTGGCGAAGTAAATATTGCCGACATTCTGGATTGGTGATCAGACGATAAATACCCAGCACGAGATTATTTGCTACCAAGGAGTCGGCGGTCGAGAAATACCCAAGGCTACGCATTACGATACGTCGCTCGTCATCCGTGAGAACGTCGTTGCTTTTCCATGTGCTGACATCGGCGGTCATATTGATTTCTTGAGGCATCCAGTGGTTAGCACAGCCATCGATATACTTCTGCCAAGCCCAGTCATATTTGAAAGGCACGAGCTGATTGAGGTCGGCGCGGCAGTTGATCATGGCTTTTTCGTCGACAGAGACGCGCGCCGCGCCCATTTCTAGCTCTTCCAAGCCAGGTGCGACATCGAGGCTGGCAACGGCTTGTGCGGCTCGCTCCAGGATTTCCTCGTTGACCACAGCGGGTGCCGGTTCAATTGCTGTTTCTACCACAACCTCAGGTTCTGGCTTCTTAGCAAGTACCTCGTTTCGCACTGCCACTGCGGCTGCATTCGATGTGGCTTCCAGTGTGTCTTCTTCGTGATATTCATTCCAACTTAACATTCGATATCTCCTTGATGTCGTCTTTTTGTTGGCTATTGACACGCTTCACAGTCGGGGTCGTCTAGCGAACAAGCTTGAGGTACGGGTGCCGGCTGGGGTGCTGCGGCCGATGCCACGGCATTGAGCGTACCTTTGTCTACGGTAGACTTTTCTGTACCAGTCGCCGCCAATGAGCGCAGGTAGTAAGTCGTTTTCAGGCCGCTCAACCAAGCCATACGATAGGTCACATCCAGTTTTTTACCGCTGGCGTTATTAATGTAGAGATTCAACGATTGTGCTTGGTCGATCCATTTTTGACGCCGACTTGCTGCTTCGACAATCCATCTTGGCTCGACCTCGAATGCAGTCGCGTAGATCGCTTTCAAATCGTCGGGAATCCGATCGATGGCTTGTGCGCTGCCATCGTAGTATTTCAAGTCATTTACCATAACCTTATCCCACAGGCCGCGATCCTTTAGATCGTTGACCAGGTAGGGGTTAACCACTGTGAATTCGCCCGATAAATTCGATTTCACATACAGGTTCTGATAGGTAGGCTCGATGGATTGCGATACACCGGTAATATTCGCAATCGTCGCTGTTGGCGCTATCGCCATGACGTTTGAGTTGCGCATACCTTTGGTGACGACGCGACGTCTGAGTTCGTCCCAGTCGAGCGTGGTTGATCGATCGATCTGCAGATACTGATCACCTCTGGACTCGGCCAATCGTTCGATCGAGTCTATGGGGAGTATGCCTTGGCTCCACAGCGAGCCTGCAAAGCTAGAGTAAGCACCACGTTCTTCGGCGAGCTTAGATGACGCTTCGATGGCATAGTAGCTAATCGCTTCCATTGAACGGTCGGCAAATTCCACCGCTTCAGCGGAACCGTAGGCGATATGTTTCTTGTACAGCGCGTCTTGAAAGCCCATCAAACCCAGGCCGACAGGCCGATGTCTCAGATTAGAGCGCTCTGCTTGCGGCACCGAGTAGTAGTTAATATCAATCACGTTGTCGAGCATACGCACAGCGGTTGTTACTGTTCGTTGTAATTTCTCTAGATCTAAAACGCCATTCTCAACGTGCCTTGGCAGGTTGATGGATCCTAAATTACA
>DOVB01000048.1 GCA_003520285.1 Halieaceae bacterium | reverse complement strand
ATGATTCATCATGTAAAAGCGCTACTGGCGATTGATTCAGCGCCAAAGTCGGAACTCTTCGAGATTCTCGCCCCCGGCCAGTGGAGCACTATCGAAGGTCGTCAATGTGGCAACCCACTGCAGGCAAGATGCTGTAACTGGCTATATCTGCGGCGAGTGAGCTTCGCGACAGATTGCCAGCTAGCACCGGGAGCGTTTGCTGATGTCTACCTGCCAAAGGAGCGGGCGGTCATTTTGCTGCAACCTGAATCAGCCCGGGCGGGCGAACTCAAGCGATTCATAGAGACTCAGGGCGTGTTTCAGTCTACGGGCTATCCACTGGCTATTTTTACTGCTGAACAATCTGGTCGTTTAGAGTACGAACTCGACGCCTGGCTCAAAACATTGTGGTCGGGCGTCGATACAGCCAGAATCTGAGTTGTCGAAACGCCGCTGCGGGCACTGCTGGACTCTGATTCTTTTGTGACGCTTCGCTTTGGTCTGATTAGTTCTGATTCGTTCTGATGCGCTCTGATGTGTTGATCTAGCCCGGTCTACGTCGCAGAATAACGCCACACTCAGTGTGGTGTGTGTACGGAAACTGATCAAAGACAGCCCACTTTGCAATCTCATGGGTGTCCGAGAGCTGTATCAGGTCTCGTGTCAGTGTTTCTGGATTACACGAGATATAAATGATGGTCGGAATGGTCGAGGCCAACTGAAGAGAATCGGCGTCGAGTCCGGCACGAGGCGGATCAACTAAAATACTATCGAATTGATAGGTTTGCAGCGGCCTTTGGCTGTTAGCAAGTCGCCTGAATTCGCGGTCTCCCCGAATCGCTTGAGCCGTTTCTGCTGCATTCAAGCGAATGATATTAAGCGTATCAATCTGGTTTAAGGCGATATTTTCTTGCGCCGCTTTCACCGAGGATTTAGAGACTTCGGTGGCTAGAACGTACCGGAATCGACGCGTGAGCGGGATACTGAAATTGCCTAAACCACAATAGAGCTCCAATAAATCGCGTTCAGTGTCGCCCACCTGGGCCGAGACCCATTCGATCATTGATTGATTAATCGATGCATTGGGTTGAGTAAACCCCTGTTCATAATGCCGGTAGTAATAGGATTCGTCGTGAATCTTAAGCTGCTCTGAAACGTATTCATCACTCAGCACTATTTTTTGTTTGCGACTGCGACCGATCATCTTGCAGTCCAGAGCAATTCCGAGCGCTGTGGCTTGTTCTTCCCAATCTGAATCGAGGGCTCGATGGTAAATGAGTGTAAGAAGACATTCGCCGGTGGTTGTGGTTAAGAATTCCAGTTGGAACAGCTTGCGCTTGAGCACATCGCTCTGATTTAACGCGTCGACCAGTGGCTCGAGCCGAGATTGGATCGCGATGCTACCAAAAGGATACTGAGTGATTTCGATTGGCATACGGGGTTCAGCGGGGTCGAACATCGCTAAGAACAGACGGTCGTTGGCATGCCAAACGCGGAATTCAGCGCGCATTCGAAAACCAGATTTGGGAGAGGCAAATACTGTGGGTTCTAGTTCAGTAACGGGTGCCAAGAGTGCGCGTACAGACTCCACTTTGCGTTCGAGAAGGGTTTGATAACAGTCTGGTTGGAAATCATGGGGTAACACGTCATATTCCTTAGGGGGTCGGCCAAAAAAATGTGTGGTCGAAGTGCATTGTAAGCTCAAGCCACTGAGCGTAGTCGATGAACTGTTCATCGCTATCTACTGCGGGCTTATCGACTAGCCAATAGCGGGGCGGTCTCAGCGCCCTGAGTTGTTGCAAGTGTTCGGCCGAGATGGCGGCTGGGTCACACAGGAGTAAAAGTGCAGAGTCAGACCAGTCATCACCTGCACCGTGGTGTAAAAACGATGTCAGTGAGTCGGGTAGCAGAATAATGAGTGTGCGTGGGCGGTTCATCGCAAAGTGGGTGTGCCGTCGCGCCGCTTCACACAGAGATCACTTGCGCGGCAGAGGTTAGGAGTGCTGACAGGTGTGGATATCCGATGACGATTTCTCCACCAAACTCTTGCAGCTGTTCGATTGAACGCGTCTGGCCTTGATTGGGGAGTTCACTGAGCCAGACCGAGGTTGGCAACCCCATGACCGCGTACATTGTTGCAAGGTCAAAGACTGCGCCCCTGGCTGTTGTGCTGATGATAACGATACGCTCAGCCATGATACTGACTCGGAAAGCTCGCTATCCGAGCCACTTTTTGTGTAGCTGCTATCCAGGTGGCGTGTCCAATTACCTCGAATTGCTGCGATGGGTTATCACGATGGGGCAGATCAGCAAACGCGGTACTGCACACGCTCAGTGCTATTGCGTGCTGATCGGCAACCTCTTGCCAGAGTGCTGCGACATGCTGATGCTCGGGTAGCGCAATAGATGCCGCCTGGTCAACGAAGTAGATCATTGCAACAGTGTGCTGTGAAACCTTAGCGGCTTGTGCATAGCGAACCGCATGCTGATGAACCGTTTCGCCTGGTGCGGCCGAGATGATGAGTGCAAGGGTCATAATAGGCTAGGGCGTCTGGTGACGCCCTAGGGAGATTCGCTTAATCGTCGCCAGAAAACGCTGTGATGAGATGAAGCAAATGGATGAACAGGTTGTATATATTGAGGTATAACGACACTGTTGCGCGAATATAGTTGGTTTCGCCACCATTGATAATGCGGCTGGTATCAAACAGGATCAGACCCGACATAATCATGACCACTGCTGCGGACACTGTGAGTGAGAGTGCAGGGATTGCCAGAAAAATATTAGCAATCATTGCAACTACCGCAACCAATAGGCCAACCATCAAAAACCCACCCATAAACGAAAAATCTTTCCGTGTTGTGAGTGCGTAAGCCGAGAGACCAAAAAATACCAAAGCTGTGCCGCCAAGCGCCTGCATAACAACGGCAGGGCCGTTCGGCATGGCGAGATATGCACTGAGCATTGGGCCGATTGAGGCACCCATAACCGCAGTAAATGCGAATATCGCAACCAAGCCTTTACTTGAGTCGGCAGTCTTGTGCACCACAAATAACAAACCAAATCCGACCAGCATCATCACGAGTGCCGCGCCTTGGCTGAGTCCTACCGCCATTGACACGCCGGCGCTCATTGCACTGACCAAGAGAGTAATAGCTAACAATAGGTAGGTGTTTCGAAGCACTTTATGTGTGCTGACCAGTGACTCTACCTGACCGCTAGCGTTCGTGTAGACCGGTTTTTCTTGCATTGTCGTACTCCTAATTAAAACATGACGCGCCATTACAGCAGCACTTTAATAGTAATCATGATCGCGTGGAATTACACCTATTTTTAACGAAAAAAACCGGCGTGAAGCCGGTTTTGTTAGTCGTTCTAGCCCGAAGTGCTCAGAGTAAAGGGCTAAGACGTTCCCACTGGGCGCTATTGTCGGCCAGCACGGTATATTGGTACGCTACCCTGGTGCCGTGAGGCAGTGCTTCAAGCCCGGTTGTTGCGGTCTCGTCGACTTTTAGGGTTTGCCCTTTGCTCAGGTCGCATGATTCCGCACGTGATGCTGGGCGCGCTTTCTTGAACTCGATGTAGACGTCAAGCCCGCGTTGGGCAGCGATACTTTTATTGACCACGCCGGTCAAAATGCAATTTTGTGTTACGCCATCTGCGTATGCAGGGCCACTGATTAATGCGAGAAGGCTGGATGCCATCATGAACTTTTTAACCATAATTTAGACTCCTTTGAGTTATCTGTCGTCACGACAGTTTCATATCTTTGTAACATCTTTGTCATCAAGATGTCACAATTGTAGGATACGCCTCTTTTTTTGGTTGCGCAATACTCTGTGTGAAAGCAGTGGTTAAGGGGATTGGTGGGGTCTTAAAGGTCATTTGTGTACCTACAGTCTGTTGTCCGAAATTCACGTTCTGTAGTCTGCAACCTGCAACCTGCAACCTGCAACCTGACCCCTGTAACTCGGATTCGCAGCCCGCAGTCCCGATACCGCAGAGTGCAATCCGCACTCCAGGCACCGTAATACGCAAGCCACAGCCCGACCGCCACGCAGTGCAATCCGTAATATGGCGACCTCGTTTGACCCGCATGACTTAATCCATCTACCGCCGGTGCTTAGCCAAGCTCAAAGATGTCTAATGGATCTCATTGGGGATAGGGATCGCGGTCTCGGATTTGACTTCTTCGATTACGACGTAGGTATGGGTTTGCGAAACGAGTGGGATAGTGGCAAGTTTCTCGCCCAGAAAACGCTGATAATGCTGCATATCGCGGCAGCGGATCTTGAGTAGGTAGTCAAAGCCGCCAGCAACCATGTGACAGGATTCCACCTCGGTGATGCCGTACATTAGATCACCAAACTTCTTCAAGTTGTCGGTGGTGGTGCTGGTCAGCAGAACTTGTATAAAAGCCTGCGTGTTCGATTGGAGTTTGTTGGCGTCGAGGAGCGCCACGTACTGCTTAATGTAGCCTTCTTTCTCGAGCCGGCGCACGCGCTCTAAACAGGGTGTCGGCGATAATGCGACCTGCTCCGCCAGCTCAACGTTCGAAATTCGCCCATCTCGCTGCAATATATACAGTAGTTTGCGATCAATACTATCGAGCTTTCGCGCCTTGGTGGTCATTTATTTGCCTGCGATAAATAGAGTTAAACTCGGTCGAATTAATTAAATACGGAATAAAATTCTGCGCCATTGCGATTCTAATATCAATAAATTCTGTGCGTGAGAATCGCGATGACAACGGATCTAAACAAATGTTATCTACATATTCGGCAAAAAGAGGCCCAGTCTGAGCCAGCCTGTGTTCAAGAGCTGCTTCAGATGGTAGAGCTAAGAGCGCATCATTCGGCCACAGTGCAGCAGGATTCTGAGGCTCTGATTTTGGCGTGTCGGGCTCGCAAGCATGAGGCGGGAAGCCTCGATGCATTCCTCCAAGAATTCGGCCTATCGAATCGAGAGGGTGTTGCACTCATGTGTCTTGCCGAAGCGCTTCTGCGCGTACCCGATGCCGAGACAGTGGGCCGACTTATTGCAGAAAAATTGGGTCAAGGCGAATGGGGTGCTCATAAAGGACAGTCTGACTCATTGTTTGTGAACGCCTCGGTGTGGGGATTGATGCTCACTGGGAAGGTGATCGATCTGCATGATGACTCCGAACCTGATGGCAGCAATTGGTTGAGCCGTTTGCGCGCTCGATTAGGCGAGCCTGTGGTCCGTCACGCGGTCTATAAGGCGATGCGGATCATGGGTGGACAGTTCGTGTTGGGTAAGGACATGGGTCAGGCGCTTAAGAAAAGCCAGTCAGATAAAACACGCGGCCTGCGTTTTTCTTTTGACATGCTTGGCGAAGGGGCAAGAACAGCGGCTGATGCAGAGCGTTACGCGAAATCGTACTCAGATGCGATTGCAACGATCATAACGCACAGGGCAAGCGAGCAGGTTGAACTCAGCGATGGGATTTCGATTAAGCTCTCTGCGCTCCATCCGCGCTTCGATCAACTACAGCTTGATCGAGTTGAGCAAGAGCTGTACCCAAGAGTTTTGGCGCTGGCACTTCAGGCGAAAACTGGTGGTATTGGGTTAAGCATCGACGCCGAAGAGGTGGAGCGGCTGGAGCTCAATTTGCGCATCTTCGAGAAACTGGCACGTGAGCCCCAGTTGTCGGGTTGGCAGGGGCTGGGATTTGTCTTGCAGGCTTATCAGACGCGTGCGATCGCTGTCTGTGACTGGTTGATTGCTCTGGCGAAGGAAACAGACCGCCGTCTTATGGTGCGACTCGTGAAAGGCGCCTACTGGGATCGAGAGGTTAAGCGAGCGCAGGAACTCGGGCTGCCAGATTACCCCGTTTTTACGCGTAAGTGTCACACCGATGTGTCATATCACGCATGTGCGAGCCGTTTATTTGATGCCGGTGAGGCCTTATATCCGCAGTTTGCGAGCCACAACGCTCAAACACTCGCGTACTTAATGCACTTGGCGCCACCC
>DOVB01000022.1:8866-11658 GCA_003520285.1 Halieaceae bacterium | reverse complement strand
GGGCTGGATGGTCGTGCAGGGTAAAACGTTCAAAGATACTGCTGATTACGGGTCATTAACCCTGCGTGAGGTCGTGGCCAAGTCGAGCCAAGTGGGTACCACTCAAATTGCTTTAGAGCTTGGTCGAGACGCCTTGCTTCCTGTGCTGCAGCGATTTGGGGTAGGCCAGTCGCTTGGCATTGGCTTTCCCGGAGAAGCATCGGGAAGTCTGCCGCTACAGTCGCGGTGGAGTGATATAGAGCAGGCCACTTTGGCTTTTGGTTATGGCCTGTCGTTATCTCCGGCCCAACTGGCGTCATTCTATAGCGTTTTTGCTAATCAAGGGCGAATGCAGCCCATGACATTGCTCGCACAGGATGATGTCGATCGATCGATTGCGAGGCCAATTATCAGTCCTGTAGTGGCTGAGCAAGTGTTGGATATGCTCCGTGCTGTTACTGAGAAAGGCGGAACTGGGTTACGGGCCAACGTGGCCGGCTTCAGTGTCGCTGGCAAGACCGGCACCGTTCATAAGTCAGGTGCGCAGGGCTATCAGAGAGACCAGTATATCGCTTGGTTCGCGGGCGTCGCGCCTGCGACAGATCCAAGATTTGTCACCGTGGTAATGGTTGATGGCCCCAAAGGTGAGAGTGTAGGTGGTGGTGCGGTTGCCGCTCCAGTATTTGCAGATATGTCGGCCGCCATGCTGCGCGTGATGGGTGAATCGCCGAGCCATCAAGATCAAATAATGCGCGTTGCCAAGGTTGCCGCAGCCGTTGCTGGGGAGGCCCAAGATGGATAGAGCAATGTCGCTAGCGGCTCTGTGTCAGGATCTGGGGCAGTGCCAAACAGACGGCCTCATCACTGGTTTGACCCTCGATAGTCGCGGGGTCCGCCCCGGTGACGCTTTTATTGCCTTGGATGGTTCGCATGTGTCTGGTGTGGATTATATCGAGCAGGCAGTGAGTCTGGGTGCTAGTGCGATTATTGCAAGTCGAGCGGTCATTGTTCCGGCTGGTGTTGGTGTCGCCGTGATCGCCGAGCTGTCAGTCTCACTGGCGGAATTGGCGGCTCGTTTTTATCAGACCTCGGTCCGGACAATACCGGTGATCGCTATAACAGGCACCAACGGTAAAACATCGACGGTGAACTTGGTCGCGCAGCTGCTGATCCAACTAGGTCGCAAACCGGCAACTATTGGGACGCTTGGCGCCGATTATGGAACGCGTCATGACGGTACTTTGAATACGACTCCCGATGTGGTTACCACGCATCGTTGGCTTGCTGAAGTGGAGAGTGACGGGGCCGACTTACTTGCCCTTGAAGCCTCTTCTCATGGGCTGCATCAGGGGCGATTGACAGGTATACCTATTACAACGGCAGCCATCACCAATATTACTCAGGACCATTTAGATTATCACGGCACCATGGAGGCCTATACCGACGCCAAGGCGCGGTTACTGGATTGGACGACACTCGAAACAGTAGTGCTGGATCTGGATTGCACGCGCGTAGCCAGCCTGCGTTCTCGGTGTTCTGATCGGCTGAGAGTCATCGGTTTTAGTTTACGCCAGGCAGAGGCGGCAACAGTCCAGGTCGTTTATCGTGGGTCGGCGCAGGGTACCGAAATTAGTCTGTCAAGCCCCTGGGGTGACTCTAGTTTTACCACGTCTTTGGTGGGCGAGTTCTATGTTCGCAACTTGGTTACCGCCATGTTGGTGCTGCTATCGCAGGGTTTTGATCTTGATGAGCTGGTCCGAGTGGCGCCCCAAGTTCAGGGTGTTCCTGGGCGCCTTCAGCAAGTTGAGGGAGCGCATGACATCGCTGTATTTATTGACTACGCGCATACCCCAGATGCGATCGCAGGGGTGCTGAGCATTTTGCGGCCTCTCACTCAGGGCAAACTCTGGATAGTGTTTGGCTGTGGCGGAGATCGAGATCCTCTGAAACGTCCAATGATGGGGAGAGCTGTAGCTGAGGGCGCGGACTATGCGATCCTCACCAGCGATAACCCACGTTCCGAGCCCCCGGCAAAAATCGTCGCGGACATCGTCTCTGAGGGTATGCAGCCCTTCGCGATTTGTTTGGATCGTGCCGAAGCAATTACCAAGGCTGTCCTCGAGGCCGGTAGTGGAGATACGGTTGTGATCGCGGGCAAAGGTCATGAGCAAGAGCAGGTGATGGCAGACGTTATTTTGCCATTTTGTGATTACTCGGTTGCTTGTCAGGCTCTGTCATTGAGGGCTCGAGTATGAGGCTGAATGTGACCACCGACCAACTGGCTTATCTCTTAGATGGCGAAGTAAGGGGGCAGACTCGCCAGATTACTGGCATCAGCTTTGATTCTCGGACTACGTCCCCTGGTGACGTTTTTATCGCACTCACAGGTGAGTTGGTCGATGGCCATGATTTTGTCGCGCAAGCGCTTGAACGTGGCGCCGTTGCAGCTCTGGTCGAGCACTGGGTGAGCGCTGCGGGTACGCAGATTAAAGTCAACAATTGTCTCGATAGTTTGCGCGAGTGGGGCCGTTCAGCGCGCCAGCAATCCTCAGCACACTTTGTTGGCATCACAGGCAGCGCCGGCAAGACGACTGTAAAAGCCCTGCTGGCTCATTTGTTATCCACTATGGGCGCCACTGCCGCGACGCAAGGCAATTATAACAATGAGATTGGCGTGCCTCTCACTTTGCTCAGCGTCACGCCCGAAGACGAATTCGCCACAGTTGAGATGGGCGCGCGACGACGTGGCGATATTGCGTATCTCTGTTCTATGGTGCGACCTGCGATTCGAATTCTGACCGCAGTGATGCCAG
>DOVB01000022.1:0-8667 GCA_003520285.1 Halieaceae bacterium | reverse complement strand
GATCTTGCGATCATGCCAGCCGAAAGTCCTTATCTAGATCAATGGGTGGCGCGCGCTAATGGCAGGATAATGACCTTTGGAACGTCGCTGGCAGCGGACATGCGGATTGTAAGCGTGAACGACTTGGGCTTTGACGGCATCAAGCTCACCTTGTCAGCATTGGGTAACGAGGTGACTTTTCAGGCACCCTTACTCGGAGTGCACAACGCTGGCAACATTGCAGCAGCAGCGCTCGCGGCCTGCGATTTAGGCTTAGGTCTAGACGCGGTCGCTCAGCGGCTCGCGTCTTTTGAGCCTGTTGCTGGAAGGATGACGCCTCGTCTGACCCCTCGAGGTCAAAAACTCATCGACGATACTTATAACGCTAATCCTGAAGCCATGCAGCAAGCTTTGTATACTTTAGGACTCACTGCCGGACGCACTTTGGCGATACTCGGGCCGATGGCGGAGCTGGGCGATACCAGCTCAGAGTACCATCGACAGGTACTCGATTACGCCCTTGCTGCAGGGATTAATGAGTTGTGGCTATGCGGTGATAGCTGGCCGAGTTCTGAGCATTCAAGTGTTCGTTATTTCACCACACCAGAACACATCATGGAGAGTCTTGGGGATACCCGCGAGGCGGATTTGATCCTGATCAAGGCCTCTCGCAGCGCAGGTTTAGATCGCCTGGTAACTCGATTGATTGATCAGAGCCAGGAGGATGCGTGTTAGTTTGGTTGACAGACTATTTAAGCCAGTTTGAGCCCGCATTCGATGTGTTCGGATACCTCACGCTGCGCAGTATTCTAGCAGCAGGTACCGCGCTGGCAATTGCGCTTATCACAGGTCCCAGCACCATTCGCTATCTACATCGCCTAAAAGTTGGGCAGGCCATTCGCGATGATGGCCCACAAACGCACTTAGTAAAAGCGGGCACGCCCACCATGGGTGGCGTTTTGATTCTCAGTTCAGTCGCCATTAGCACTTTACTGTGGGGTGATCTCTCCAATCAATTTGTGTGGTTAGTACTCGCCGTTACTCTCGCGTTTGGCGCTATTGGTTGGGTCGATGACTATCGCAAAGTGGTTGAGCGGGATTCAAGAGGGCTGCCACCTCGCTGGAAATATTTCTGGCAGTCCTTGGCAGGTCTTGTTGCAGCGATTTACCTTTATAGTTACAGCGATATTGCGGTCATGGGGAACTTGTATATTCCCTTCCTGAAAGATTGGATTATTCCAATGGGCTGGGGTTTCGTAGTGCTCTCTTATTGCGTCATCGTCGGCGCCAGTAATGCGGTCAATTTGACCGATGGCTTGGACGGGTTGGCAATACTTCCCGCTGTTATGGTGGGCTCCGCGCTTGGCATTATCGCCTATTTGACGGGACGTCCAGATTTTGCCGAGTATCTCCTGATCCCCTTCGTACCGGGCAGTGGAGAGCTGGCTGTGTTCTGTGGCGCTATCGCGGGTGCTGGACTTGGCTTTTTGTGGTTCAACACCTATCCCGCTCAGGTCTTTATGGGCGACGTGGGAGCGCTCGCACTGGGTGCGGCGCTGGGTTGTGTAGCGGTGATTACTCGGCATGAAATTGTCTTCTTTATCATGGGCGGTATTTTTGTTGTCGAGACACTCTCCGTTATTATTCAGGTGGCCTCATTCAAGTTAACGGGTAAGCGGGTTTTCAGGATGGCGCCCATTCACCACCACTATGAGTTAAAAGGGTGGCCGGAGCCTCGAGTCATCGTGAGATTCTGGATCATTACTGTCATGCTGGTGCTGGTGGGTCTCGCGACTCTGAAGCTGAGGTGACGGAATGAATACGCGCACCCAGAGTCAGCTTATTACCTCAGACGTTCTCTACGTTGTCGTTGGACTTGGCGAGACCGGCATGTCGGTCGTTGATCACCTTGTCGATCGTGGCAAACGAGTGGTCGTGTTCGATACTCGCGCTGAATCGCCGAATCGCAGTTGGCTGTCGTCTCATCATCCCGAGGTAGAGCTGTTCGAGCAGCATGTACCTGATATGTGCTTTATGCAGCCTGTGCGATGGATTGTGAGTCCGGGGGTACGACTCGATCATCCGATGGTCGCGAAAGCGATCGCTGAAGGGGCAGAGATTCTTGGCGATCTCGATCTGTTCATGGAGAGCGTGAACGCACCTGTGATCGGCATTACCGGCTCCAACGGTAAGTCAACAGTGACCACGCTGGTTGCTAAGATACTCTCGGAGTCTGGCCATCAAGTGGCGGTGGGGGGAAATCTATCGCCCGCAGCACTCACCTTAATAGATGACTCGGTCGAAGTTTATGTGCTCGAGATGTCGAGTTTTCAGCTTGAGCGGGCAGGTAATCTGGGCCTCGATGTTGCGAGTGTCCTCAATATTTCCGCGGATCATCTTGATCGGCATGGATCGATGGCTGCGTATCATGCCGCCAAACATCGGATCTTTCGAAAGGCGAAGCGAGTCGTATTAAACGATGACGATGTGCTGACTCAGCCGCTGATCGACTCGTCGGTTAAGGTCACCCGATACGCGACCAAAGCGCATCGAGACGCTGATTACAAACTTCTTGATGAAGCTATTTGGTGGGGTGATCAACGTATTATCGGCACGCGCGATATCGGTCTGGAAGGACGCCATAACCATGTCAATGCGATGGCAGCATGTGCGATTGCGGCAGCATTTGGCGCCACTCTCCCAGCAATGACCTCAGTATTGTCGGCATTTTACGGTTTAGAGCATCGCTGTGAGCGGGTTCCTGCACCGAGCTCTGTGACCTATATCAACGACTCTAAGGCGACCAATGTTGGCGCTACTCAGGCTGCGATAGAGGGTTTAGGGTTGAGTGGGCCACTCATCCTGTTATTGGGCGGGCAAGCAAAAGGGCAGGAGTTTGGTGGCTTGCGACCTGCCGTCAATCAGTACGTTAAGTACCTCATCACCTTTGGTGAGGCTGCACATGAACTCGCTCAAGTCGGATTTAGTTGTCCGGTTGATCAGGTTGAAACCTTAGAACAAGCCTTTGCCTTGGCACAATCGCGCGCTACCAGCGGCGACCGAGTGGTATTGTCGCCTGCCTGTGCAAGCTTAGATCAATTTCAGGATTATCGACAACGTGGCAATCGCTTTAAGCAATTGGTCATGTCGGATGCGGGAGGTGCTCGATGAACACTCTCGTCAATCGATCCTCGGTGACATCGCAAAATCTCGATCTGTGGCTGGTTATCGTGGTCGCTATCCTTTGCAGTATTGGCTTTCTGGCGATAGCGAGCGCCTCTATTGATTACGCAGAAAGTCGCTATGGCTGGCGGTGGTATCACGCTTCTAAACATGCGGTTTACCTTGTGATTGCCATTGTAGGCGCCTGTGTCGCGTATCGAGTGCCTGCAAGAGTATGGAATTTAAGCAGTTGGGTGTGGTTGTTACTGGCAGTTGCTCTGCTGCTGTTAGTGTTAGTGCCGGGCGTTGGGCGCGAGGTTAACGGCGCGCAGCGCTGGATTCCTCTTGGGCCGATCAATTTGCAGCCCTCCGAAACTGCGAAAGCAGCACTGATTCTATTTTTGGCCTCTTATCTGCAGCGCCGACAAGACGAGATCCGCGAATCGTGGATGGGGTTCTTGAAGCCCTTGTTTATCGTGGGTGGGCTGAGCATTCTTCTCCTGTTTGAGCCCGATTTTGGGGCTACAGTGATTGTTTGTGGGACGGCTCTCGGCATGTTGTTCCTTGCCGGTGTTCGTCTCTCTCAATTCTTTGTTGTCGCAACGGGCTTGGTTGGCATTGCCATCGTCATGGTGATCGCTGCGCCTTATCGACTCAAGCGCTTCCTGAGCTATCAAGATCCTTGGGCAGACCCCTTTGATAGCAGCTTTCAGCTCACACAGTCACTCATTGCTTTTGGTCGCGGTGACGTGACCGGTGCAGGTTTGGGTCAGTCCGTTCAGAAACTCTTTTACTTGCCCGAAGCCCACACCGATTTCGTCTTCTCGATCTGGGCCGAGGAAACTGGCTTGATTGGATCTTTACTGTTGCTGGCACTCTTTGTCCTGCTAATTGGACGTTTACTGTGGTGGAGTAGGGTGGCCTTAGCGCGCTCACTGACTTTCGAAAGTCACGTGTTCGCCGGCATCGCGTTCATGCTTTCTGGCCAAGTCTTCGTGAGCATGGGTATGAGCATGGGTTTGTTACCGACCAAGGGACTGACGCTACCGATGATCAGCTTCGGGGGCAGTTCACTCATCGTCACTCTGGCTCTGATGGGCATTGCGCTGCGCTTGACCAAAGACTGCGAAGAAGTTTCAGGGCGGAGGGTGCCCTCATGAAAAAAGCACCCTTGGTGATGATGATGGCGGGCGGCACGGGTGGTCACATCTTCCCGGCACTTGCCGTTGCCCAATCACTCAAGGCGGAGGGTTATCGTGTCTGTTGGCTGGGTACGTCAGTGGGACTGGAGTCCAAAATCGTACCCGAGGCGCGGATTGCACTGTACCGGCTTGCCGTTCGGGGGCTGAGGGGTAAGTCACCGCTATCGGTGGCTCAAGGACTGATTCGATTTGTCGTTGCCGTCATTCAAGCCGTCTGGATTATGTTAAGACTCCGGCCCGCCTTAGTCATTGGAATGGGCGGCTACGTTGCCGCACCGGGTGGTGTAGCTGCGTTTGTGACGCAAAGGCCTCTGTTTATCCACGAGCAAAACTCGGTGGCCGGCAGCACTAATCGCGTTCTCCGCCCGCTCGCTCGACGTGTTTTTGCCGCCTTTCCCGGTGCCTTCGCGACTGTTGCCAAGGTTGAAGTTGTCGGTAATCCGGTCCGACCCAGCATTGTCGAAGTGGGTCGCCAACGAGCAGCCTACAGCGGTGAGCGCGACTTGCACGTGCTGGTTTTGGGCGGATCGCAAGGTGCGCGTGCGATTAATCAGGTATTACCTCAGGCGGTCGCTGATTTCGAAGCTTTGAACTCCAGTGTGTCGCTAGAGGTATGGCACCAAGTAGGCTCAAATCACCTCGCCGACGTTAGCGCTCACTACGCTCAATTGGGTTTGAGTCATGTCCGCGTTGCCGCATTTATCGACGATATGTCCGAAGCCTACCGTTGGGCCGATGTCGTCATTGCCCGCGCCGGTGCACTGACTTGCTCGGAGTTGTTGGCGGCCGCGTGTCCAGCGGCTCTCGTTCCCTTGCCGAATGCGATAGACGACCACCAGTACAAGAATGCGTCGGTGCTTGCAGAGGCAGGGGCCGTGGTTTTGCTAGAGCAAGCATTACTGACCACCGAGGCCTTGGTCAATCTTTGGAGCCAGTGGTCGCGCAATCCAGGCCTACTCGAGGACATGACGACGGCCGCACGAGCGCTTGCGCAGAATGAAGCGACTGAGCGAATCGTCGACGCGGCTGAGGAGTTGATTTATGCGTAGTGCCGACTCGACATTTCAGGTGCCGGCCATGAGACGTATCCATCGCATCCATTTTATTGGTGTCGGTGGATCGGGTATGAGCGGTATCGCAGAGGTACTCGCCAACTTGGGATACCGGGTATCCGGGTCGGACATCCGCGCCTCATCCGTCACCGAACGTTTGAGCTCGCAGGGTATCAGTATTGTGATTGGGCATGCTGCGGAGCATGTGACAGAGGCTGATGTAGTAGTGACCTCATCTGCGGTCGATTCCGATAATATCGAGTATCGGGCGGCCCGAGAACAGCGCATCCCAGTGGTCCCTCGGGCCCAAATGTTGGCTGAATTGATGCGGTACCGACATGGTATAGCCGTTGCTGGAACACACGGCAAAACGACCACCACTAGTTTGCTAGCATCCGTATTTGCCGCTGCTGGACTGGATCCGACCTATGTGATCGGTGGGCGAGTTAATCAATGGGGAAATAATGCCCAGTTAGGGGCTAGTCATTACTTTATTGCAGAGGCTGACGAGAGTGATGCCTCATTCTTGCACCTGGCACCTATGGTATCAGTCGTCACCAATATCGACGCTGACCATATGGACACCTATGGTGGTGATCTCGAGCGTTTGCGGCAGACATTTCTAGAGTTTCTGCACAACCTGCCCTTTTACGGATCGGCTGTTCTTTGTCTTGATGATGCGAATGTTCAGTTGCTGCTGCCGCAGATAAACCGATCCGTGGTCACCTATGGTGTGAACCCCGAGGCCGACTACTGTATAAAAGCGGTGCGGGCCAGTGGTGCACAGTCGCAGTTTGAGCTCGAGACACCGTCTCATGGTCTAATCAGTTTATGCGTTAACGTGCCAGGCCACCACAACGTACTCAATGCCGCCGCTGTCTGTGCTGTCGCACTTGATGAGGGACTACCTGTGCAGGCGGTCCAGCAAGGCTTATTGAAATTTTCAGGCGTAGCACGAAGATTTGAGCAACTTGGTAGCTTGGCTCATTCTCGCGGACAAGCCTATCTTGTCGATGATTATGGGCATCACCCTACTGAGGTCGAAGCGACCCTCAACTCTGTGAGCCAAGTGTGGCCCGAACACCGAGTGGTGATGGTCTATCAGCCTCATCGTTATAGTCGGACCCGCGACTTGTACGAGGACTTTGTTCGCGTACTGAGCCGCTGTGATGTTCTGATACTCCTCGCGGTCTACCCCGCTGGCGAAGCTGAGATACCGGGTGCTGACAGTAAATCATTAGCCCGCAGCATCCGCTCGAGGGGACACGTTGAACCGATTTATGCCGCTACCCTTGAAGAGGTTCCGGCACTGCTTATTTCACTGCTTCAGGACCAAGACGTGGTCGTGACTCAGGGCGCTGGCAATATCACAGCGCTGGCCCATTTGTTAGCGACTTCGAGCAGCGAGGACTTGCGACATGTCTAAGTCTAACCTACAGGATCTCTCGATCGCGGTTCTGGTGGGCGGGACATCGGCTGAGCGCGAGGTGTCACTTATGAGTGGCGCAGTCATTGTCGACTGTTTGCGGCCTTTATGTCGGGAACTGAAGGTGATTGATCCGCAAGACTCAGGATGGACCTCGCAGCTGACCGGTGTCGATTTTGTATTCAACATTTTACACGGCGGTATCGGCGAGAACGGTGCCGTGCAGGGCTTATTGATGAGCTTGGGGATTCCGCAATCGGGCTCCGGTGTTTTGGGCGCGGCCCTTGGTATGGATAAGCTCAAAACCAAAGCGATCTGGCGTGATCTTGGATTACCGGTGGCACCAGAGGCGCTTCTTACCGCTGAGTCAGATTTTGACCAAGTCATAGCTGACTTAGGCGAAGTCTTTGTTAAACCCGCATTCGAGGGCTCGAGTCTGGGGATGAGTATCGCGAAGACCGGTTCAGAATTACGCGAGGCCTTCGCACGGGCACAAATCTTCGCCGGCCCTGTCTTTGCCGAACGGCGCATTATCGGCGAAGAGTACACCGTCGCGATTTTAGGGGATCGAGTCTTACCTGCAATCCGATTGAGCACGACCGCCGACTTTTACGACTATCACGCGAAGTATCTTGCAGAAGATACCCAGTATTTTTGCCCCTGCGGGTTAGATAGCGAGACTGAACAGCGTATTGGCGACCTAGCGCTGCGTGCATTCGCTGCGGTTGGCTGCAGTGTCTGGGGCCGCGTGGATCTTATGATGGATTCACAGGGCAAAGTGGCTTTACTCGAAGTGAATACGGTTCCCGGCATGACAACACACAGCCTGGTGCCTATGGCAGGAAGGGCGGCAGGTCTATCAATGTCTGATCTCTTGGTCGAAATAATTACTCGTAGTCTCGAAAGGGGGGCTCAGTCGTGACATTTAAGCATGCTGTCATTGTAATGTGGCGCAAAGCACGTGCCGGAAGCCGCAGCGCTTTCCGTCAGCTGCCCTTCATCCTCCCCGTTGTTGCGGTTTGTACGGTACTGCTTACTTTTGCAGTGCATGTTGCAAGGCAGCCCGTTGAGCGAGTCATCATTGTCGGCGATATGGGCGATGCTCATAGAGAAGCGCTACAGCACTGGCTGACAGACAATGTGAACGATGCGGTAGCAGCTTGGGATCTCGATGAAACCGAGGCTTTGATTGAGGGGCTCCCATGGATTAAGGCGGCAGCTGCGACGCGTCTGTGGCCGAATACCATGAGAATCGGCGTGCAGCCACATCTGCCGGTAGCGCAATGGGGTGATGGATCATTCTTGAATGCGCAAGGTCAGGTCTTCGAGCCCGTGCCGGGCAGCGAGGATTGGGTCTTACCGAAGCTCTCAGGCGATTTAAATCAGCAGGCAGAGCTCATGGATTTGTATTTGGGGCTATCGCGTTTACTGAGTCGATCTGATGACGTCCGCTTGGACTCGGTGTCGATGGACTCGCTCGGGCAGATGGATGTCCAGCTAACCAACGGCGTGCGGCTCAAGCTGGGCAGAGAGAGTCATTTAACGCGGTTCCAACGATTCTTAACCTGGCGTGAGCGCTTCAGCGTGAAGGTCAACAGTCAGACCGTTATCGATTTGCGGTATCGGAATGCATTGGCGGTATCGGACGGCGGAGTAACAGGGTTACTCGCAGCCTCGACCCAGCCGATTGAGAGGGGATATTAGCAATGGTGAGTCAATCACAAAACCGAATTATTGTGGGATTAGACATCGGCACCTCCAAAGTCGTTGCTTTGGTTGCAGAAGTGGATGCTGATGGACAAATAGAAATTATAGGGATGGGATCACATCCTTCTCGCGGCATGAA
>DOVB01000266.1 GCA_003520285.1 Halieaceae bacterium | reverse complement strand
TCGTTATTTCGTATCCTCTCTTTTTCATCTCAGCGTGGAGCTCATCGACCACAGCAATGTAATCCGCAGGGTTATCCGTTCTGACGTGAAGGTTATAGTAATAGCCGCGCTCTGAGGTGGGCGCTGCGCGAACGATCCGCCAGTTATCCCACATGCGCACCTCTCGCTCAACGTTCATATCAGCCACCGCGTCTCGCACGACTCGGTTCATGGGATCGCTGCTCCAAACACTTTTCTGCGAATCAAAGAACGACCACAGGTAGTGATCTCCCATCTTCTGCGCTCCGGAAGTTGGGGAGCACAGCCCCATGGCCATTGCGCCATTTGCTTTTGATATGGCGGCAGCATGTTTCTTCGCCCAAGCAGAATACGCTGCGGGCTCTGCCGTGTTAACCGTAATTAAGTTCATTACCGGCTCCGCTTGGCTCGCTGCACACGCAACGAGCACCAATGAACCGACGATGTTTTTTATTAGATTCATAATCTCACTCCCTTTTAGATTTACAAGACAAGTCGCTCGCGCTCGCGATCGGTATTGGAACGCAATCGATTGATTCCTCCAGGCCCGAAGCACTCTCCACATCAAAGAGAACATTACTTCAAACTCGAACTAGTGTGCGCTCAGTCTAGGGTAAACTCATCACAGGCACGCCCTGGAACGACTGAACCAATACTGCCGTTCCTTCACTTTCGGCCATCATTTTTTGGAATTCGGCGTTCTTAGTAACGTCCTCAGAAAATTTAGCCATGGCTTCCCACGAATCCCAAGTCATCAGATAGTGGTAGTTGCCCGTGCCACCCACGCCTTCGCGATACATATCGATGCGGGCACCCAAACTTTCGTGGATTACTTTGGCTCTCGCGAAGTTATTCAGTAACGTGGCTGTATTTCCCGGAACAGGGCGCCAAATAAATACGCGATAGGGTCCATGTGACGCCATATCTTGCGCCTTGACACTAGTATCCATATTGTAGCCTTCGAGCGAACGTATCAGCTTGCCCGAGGGATTCTCACTGGCTTGCGCCCAAAATGCCTGCCACTCTTCGGAGTTATTCGATGCTTTTGTCTTCGCCCACGCTGCGTCGTTATCCCAGCGCAGCACATAGTCAAAGAGCTGGGTTGAACCCACATCGTGCTGATAGATACCCACGGTAGCACCCGATGCATTGTGGATTTTAGCCGCAGCCATCATTCCCTGAATCAATTGTGGGCTCTTACCCGGCATGGGCTCCCAAGTAAATACCTCCAACTTCTCAGCCATCGCCAACTGGCCGAATCCGATCACGCTCGCACAGATGCCTATTAGTACTTTTCGTAAACTCATTTTCATAGCCCGTACTCCTTTCGTTATAATTTTTTACTTCGCCGTATAAATTTGTTCACATTGCTCGAACTGATCATTAACGACTTCACTCACCATCGCCATGCCTCGGTCCCAACCGCCGTTGTACGAATTGCCCGCAAAGTAATCGTCGACCACCCGCCCGAAAGAGGCTGCATCACGAGCCACGGTGCGGACAAAAAGGTTATTGGCTTCAATTGCGCCACCACCCAGCGCTTGAAAAACGCCAATATTCATGTCGTGTCCCGCGGACTGAACGGCTGCCTCCAGCACGGTCATTTCTTTCACAAAACTCATTACCTTGTCTGCAGGAACAACAACACGCATTGCGCGCTCGTACCCGGGGTCCAACTTAAATGGCTTAAGCGGCTTCCACGTAGCCGAATATTGGATTGAGCGAAGGGCAGCGAACCCAGGTTCAGGGGCCGCCATCGCGTCGTACTTCATACTTGCGTCCAGTGCATCCGCGACCGAAGCAAACCCATTCCAAACCATCATTTGCCCAGGGTAATCGTGTCCGGTTTTTGTCACGCAAAACCCCGCCACCATAGCGCCTGTGCGCTCCTGTACCTGCAGATTTGATTTCAACGAGCTGATGTATCGATCCAGATCACTCGTCTGAAGCATGATCGTGGTGAAAGCGCCGTCACCTGGTGTCATTCCAGCGTGATCGTCAGCTACCACTCCATTTGTCAACATCAATGCTGCTATTATTAAAAAAGATCTCATAACGTTTTCCCTTCGTCTTTTTAGGATTGGTTTCAGCGTGTGATGGTGTAGCCCATTTGCTCTAGCGCAAATCGACTCTCATTTATGTTGGCCAGAGCAACAACTTGCCCATCGGTATTGAACTGAAATCGCGAGACGGTATGAACGTCCACAGAGGCGCCACTGGTTTCGTCGGTATTCACCGCTTGCGTCCACGCGTATATGACATCGCCAGAGCCGACGACCTCGTGGGCCGTATAGTTCTCGTCAGCCCAGTCTTCAGCATTTTGCTCACGCATCCATTCCAACATGTCTGCCTTTGTTATGGTGGAAGCGATGGTGCCTCGAACCACGGAGATTTCCATGCTCTCGCCCTCACGGACGATAACAGCTTCGACAGCCTCACCCGCTTTGCCTCGGAAATCGAGACGATCCATAGTATCTGACCCAACCTCAACGCCTCGCACCGAGATAAATTTATCACCTACTTGCAGCACAGCCGAAGCCGGACTGTCCGGTACGATGGTCTGAACAACCATTTCCCCTGTTTCGTAGCCATCGTGAGTAAATCC
>DOVB01000083.1 GCA_003520285.1 Halieaceae bacterium | reverse complement strand
TCGCTCAATCGCGCGGTGATAATGCACCAATGACGAGTGTTGGTACATTGGCAGTGCGGGACTTGATGGTGAATACGGCAGTGCCGGTTTTACGGCCTTTTCGGATATCAGAGACGGTGACACCCTGTTTGATCAGTCTTTGGTGCGCGGCCGCGACGTCATTTGTGCGCCAAGTGAGCCCATAGAAGTGGTCTTCATGAACCCGAGTATGGGATTCAAGGGGGTGGTAGACTTCTACCACCGCGTCACCGCACCGGAAGAAGAGTAAACGCGACTTCCAATCGCGATTTGTTCGATCGAGCCGCAAATCTAATCCTAACTGGCACCCCAGAAGATATGCCGTGTGTTCTGGGTAATAGGTTTGAATCACAATGTGATCAAGCCCCGTGATTCTGTCCGATGGCTCATTATTTGACACTACGGCGCCTGAACGCGCGGCTCCTGAGATCGCTAAGTTGAGCGATCGAGTGTTGGCTGGCCTCAAGCTCTGGGTTTGAGCGAGTGAATCATCTGGATCGAGCAAGCCCAAGCGCGTCAAGAATTGACTCGTTGCACTGAGATTATCGACAGCAAAGGTTAGGCGACATACCCCAAGCTGGTCAGATTGCAGGATTCGCAGGCGGGTATTCGCAAGGGTGAACTCTGCGAAGCCGCTATGGTCTGCATCGCGAATTGCGTCCTGACCAAAGAGTGTCTCGTAATCAGAGATCGCTGCGCTTGGATCGCTGACGCCGATTGTGATGGTATCAAAGCCTGTGATCATGCAGGAGCCTCCGATTTATGACCAAAAGAGGGGTCGAGGTTGGGTTATCGCTGCCCGCGAATAAAGCTGAATACCATCGCCAGAGGCTGCACGCGTCCGAGTATTAGGCGCGATTCGGCAGTCTGGCGACGGCAGAAACCGCTTTAATATATCGTCAAGGTCTTGGTGGGCAAAGCCTCACACACGGCATCGGGTACAAAAAAGTCTCGATACAGATCGCTGCCGGGTGATACCGCATACTGATCAAAGTCGACCACGCCGGCATCGCGAAGCACAACTTCATCGATAAAGAAATTACCCGTGCATTCCGCAGAAGCGCGCGTGAGAATTTCGTAGGCAGCATCGGCCATAATCTCAACGGTGCGGCTATTCTTACTCATCGCGTCACCACCCAGAACATTGCGCACCGCAGCAGTATCGATTGCGGTCAAGGGCCAGAGCGAATTCACGGCAATTCCCTGTGCTGCCAACTCTTTACTCATGCCCAAAGTACACAGGCTCATTCCCATTTTAGCAATGGTATAAGCGACGTGAGGCGCAAACCATTTCGCCTCCATATCGAGTGGCGGCGCAAGATTCAGGATATGCGCGTTGCTAGATTTTTGCAGGTGAGGAATGCAAATTTTAGACGTTAAAAAGGTGCCACGGGTATTAATTTCGTTCATTAAGTCGTATCGCTTCATGTCGGTCATCAGCGTTGGCGTCGGGCTGATAGCACTTGCGTTATTAATACAAATATCAATACCACCGAAGGTTTCAACTGTCTTGTCGACTGCTGCTTGGACTTGATCTTCGAAACGGATATCGCAAACCAATGGGAGCGCTTTACCCCCGGCGGCCTCGATTTCTTCGGCAGCGGTGTAAATAGTGCCCGGCAGTTTGGGGTGCGCTTGCGTCGTTTTTGCCGCGATTGCGATATTGGCGCCATCTGCGGCAGCACGTTTGGCAATGGCAAGACCGATGCCACGACTGGCACCGGTGATGAAGAGAGTTTTTCCTGCTAGGTTCATAGTGATTCCTTGATTGGGTAGTGTTGTTATCGAGAATGCCCCAGCGAGCGGTCTGATGATGAATGTACTTACAATTCTTATTTAGCTTTTACGTCGGTCAGTGTCGAACTGGATGTTAAAAAGACGACTGAACCATAAGTGAAGCGAGAAGCATCTAAGTTCTGAATCGTGTTGCCTCGACACCGACACTATCACGATTGTGGCGCTAAGCGGTCTTTGGATCGTCGGCATTGACCATTTGATCGGCAGGCACCAGGCAATGCAAATTCACTAAACAATTCGCCACGATGGTGGAATAACTCCGGAGTCTCTTATCGCACTGTCTAATTTATAGGCCCCATTTTTCTCTCCCGTCAGCTGGGCTGGGTGCTGACTTGCATGAGTCTGGTATGTCCTGATTTGGATCCAGTCCGATCAGATCACCGTATCCTTTAGCGTAAACACGATAATTATTATGGAGAGATTAGAAAATGAAATATTTACTATGGATCTACGACGCTTATAAGTGGATTTTTGATTCTAGTAAAAATCCATTAAGACACATTCCAGATCCCGCCAGCAGGATGTTCATCATGATCATTTTGGCGTTTATGTGGAGCGGCACCTTCGCGGCATATCTTGGTAGCATTCTTTATTTTGGGATCAGTATCGCTGCGCATATTATTCTGCTGTTGATGTTTTTCTTCACGGTAGCCGTGTTTTACGATGCCGAGAGAAACAAGAGTTCTTGGTTGCTTAAGTTGCGTCAAAAAAAGTAACAGGGTGTCATGAGCGGGCTGCGCTACGCGTGATGAAGCTAAAGGTGGCAGGTATCTGCCAGATAGGGCTCGGATGCACTTTGGACCGTCTGTGCGGTCGTGAAGCGGTGCACTAACCCATGAAAGCCCACCCCTGAGTGGCTCAGTTCGGCCAGTAAACGTAATCGTCATCGTCCTCTAAGTAGTCATTCAGATTTTTGTCGACCGCCACCGGCCCCTCAAGAACGTGATGGTATAGGGGCGGGCGACTGTTCGCTCGGTATTCATC
>DOVB01000221.1 GCA_003520285.1 Halieaceae bacterium | reverse complement strand
TGATAACACTCAAACCCCACCACAGTGCGCGCGCATCGGCCCAGTCCATTAGCTGACCCAGTGCAATAGGCCCGATAGCCGCACCGGTCGCGTTAAGCAGCAACACAGAGGTACCCACCAGCACAAACTCACCAGCCTCTGCCTGATCAATTACAGTCGCCAATGACAAGGCATAAATCGGCATGGACACAGCACCAAACAGAAAAATTGACACCAGTAAACTCGTTCGTGTGTCACCCATCGACACCACCAAGCTGGTCATAGCGCAGAGAATACTCAATGCAACCAGCACTCTGGAGCGACCAAAGTAATCCGATAGCAAACCCACCGGATATTGTAACAGTGCGCCACCCATAATCGCCGCTGCAACAAACAGAGAAACATCTTCAAGCGAGCCCATCGTTCGCTTCGCAAACACGGCTCCCAGTGCCCAAAAGCTGCCAGTCACAAGACCCGCCATTAGCGCCCCGGCAAACGCCACCTTCGACCGTTTGTATAAGAGTCCGAAACTTACGCGAGTGGGTACCATGGGTGCTGGAGCGAGTTGCCGGGTCAAGCCGACAGGGACAATCGCAAAACTCACCAGCATCGCCGCTAAAATAAAGGGGGTTGCACTTTGAATCGAGAGTTGCGCTAACAGAAACTGACCGAGCGCCATGCTCAGCAAAGTAATCAGTGTGTAAGAGGCGAGCACTCGACCCCGTGTTGCCTCGGTAGATTGATCATTCAACCAGCTCTCAATGATGGTGTACAAGCCACACATCATGAACCCAATCGCTGCGCGTGCCAAAGCCCACAGAGGCCACGCCTCAACCAGTTGCATGCTCAGCAGCGCTGACACGATGATGGAGGTGAGTACAGCAAAGGCGCGAATATGGCCCACACGCCCGATCATCTGGGGTACGGTAAAGCAACCGACGACAAATCCCAGAAAATAGGCCGATCCCGTGAATCCGATAATGGTATCAGACAGGCCTATCTGAGCTGCTTTCAAGGGTAATAAGGTGATCTGGATACCATGCCCAGTCAGCAATAACGCACTTGCCAAGAGTAGCGAACTGAGAGTAAAAACGGTTTTCATTGGCTCCTATCGATCTCATGAATTGGGCGACAGGGTGGCTGCTGATCGGAGAATATCCGTGCCACAGTGACTCTCGCCAAAGTAAGGCGAGGGGTGCCGAGATGCACCCCTCATAAAACGCGCACAATACGCTTTTATGAGACCCCGCGCGAACCCGAAAATCGGCAATTTTTACTATTCACTCAGTGCCAAACAGTCGAGCTGATGACGACGCTCTCGGACGACATACACTAAGCCAACAAGTGTGATGTACTGAACGCGAATACTCAGTCTAAACGGGCTTTACCAGGGATCTCTGCCGCACCACTTCAAACAAACTGACGCCAGTTGCCACCGACACATTCAAACTGGTCACAGCACCATTCATTGGCAACTTAACCAGTGCATCGCAGGTCTCTCGAGTCAAACGACGCAAACCGTCGCCCTCAGCCCCCATCACAAGAGCAACTGAACCTACAAGATCGAGCTCATACAAGGTCTGTTGCCCCTCGCCTGCGAGCCCATAGATCCAAACACCAGCAGCCTTCAGAGTCTCAAGAGAACGCGCTAGATTGGTGACCTTGACCACAGTGACCGTTTCGGCGGCGCCGCAGGCGACCTTCGCTACAGTCGGCGTGATATCTGCTGATTTGTCTTTCGGAATCAACACCGCAGTAACACCAGCGGCATCGGCACTGCGAAGGCAGGCGCCCAGATTATGTGGATCCGTCACACTGTCCAACACCAAAAACAGATGCGGCTGGGGACTTTGAGCCAGTAACTCTGGCAAATCTGCTTCTACCCAGGCTCGACGATCTGGGGCACTCGCTGGTCTTGCGTGAAGCCAAGCCACAGCCCCTTGATGACGCCCAAGGTCAAGCTGCTTCAGCTTAGCTCGTTCCACTTTTTCGACCTCGACACCTTGATTTTTTGCCAAGGTAATCAGGCCTGCCAAACGCTGATCATCGCGACCAGCGGCCACCTGCAACACACGAATATCGCGCGGACGAATTTTGAGAGCACTTTCCACCGCGTGGATGCCAAACAGGACATCAGAGCGCTCACTCATCGCTTACGCCGCCCTGATTTACCGCCTTTGCGTCCGCCCGGACTTTTGGCTCCGCCCGCAGCTGGGCCGCGTTTGGCCTTGGGATCTCGCCCTTTGAGGTGTTTCAGAGACCGCCCCGTACCCGCAGGTCGATCTGGGATCGACGACTTCAATAGCTCTAAATCAATTCGCTTATCGTCTAAATCAACGCGCGCCACTTGAACAGTGACCTTGCCTCCCAAACGGAAAGTGCGGCCACTTCGCTCACCCACCAGCTGCTGATGCGCGGCATCGTAGCGGTAGTAGTCGCCCGGCAAAGAGCTGATATGAATCAAGCCTTCAATATACAGATCTCGGAGTTCTACGAAGAGTCCAAATCCAGTAACTGACGACACAATACCGCTGAATACGTCACCAACTCGCTCCCGCAGATATTCGCATTTCAGCCACAGCTGCACATCTCGGGTAGCGTCATCAGCGCGACGCTCAGTCATCGAGCAATGCTCACCAAAACCGGCCATTGCTTTGGCGTCGTATGGGAAAATTTTCTCTGCTGGAAGCGCGCCTGCCGACTCAACTCGCCTCAGGTGTTTCGGACTGGTGCCATTACGAAGCAAATGCCGAATGCCGCGATGCACCAACAAATCAGGATAGCGACGGATTGGCGAGGTAAAGTGGAGGTAGGCGGGATAATTGAGCCCGAAGTGTCCCTCGTTCTCGGGCTGATAAACAGCCTGACTTAGGGATCGCAGCAACATCGTTTGAATGACGCTCGCATCATCGCGCTCGCCGATCCGGTTTAACACTTCGTGGTAGTGCTCGGGCGTAGGCTTCTCACCCCCTCCAAGTTGCAGAAATAGCTCATCCAAAAACTGCCGCAAATTCGCTAAGCGCTCACCGCTCGGACCCTGATGAACTCGGTACAAAATAGGCAGCTTGTGTTCTTCAAAAAGATTGGCTGTTGCCACGTTAGCGGCCAACATACACTCTTCAATAATCTTATGCGCATCGTTGCGAACAATGGGAACGATGGCCTCGATCTTACGTTGCTGATCGAAAATAATGCGCGTTTCTACCGTTTCGAAATCGATCGCTTTACGCTCGTTTCGGGCCGTTCTCAGCACCTTATACAGTCGATGCAGTCGAGCGATATCGGCATGACGGGCTGGATCAACCGACTCGGACTCACCGTTGGCCAGTACCTCGCCAACAGCGGTATACGTCAATCGAGCGTGCGAGTGAATGATCGCCTCATAAAACTCGAAATCTTTGATCTCGCCGGTTTTGGTGATCACCATCTCACACACCATGGCTAAGCGATCTACCTTTGGCTTCAGTGAGCACAGACCGTTTGACAGCGCCTCGGGTAACATCGGGACCACGCGTTCTGGAAAATACACCGAGTTGCCGCGCTCAATCGCCTCAGAATCCAGTGGCGAACCGGGCTGCACATAATGAGAGACATCGGCAATAGCGACCCAAAGTGTGAATCCACCACCACGCCGGGAGGCACAGTAAACCGCATCATCAAAATCTCGTGCGTCTTCGCCATCGATAGTTACGAAGGGTAATTGACGCAGATCGACTCGATCGCGCTTGTCACTCTCGAGCGGTTCATGCTCTAAGCGCCCCGCTTCATTGATAACCGCCTCTGGCCACTCGTGAGGAATATCATGCGAACGAATGGCCACTTCTATTTCAAGTCCGGGATCTAGATGATCGCCCAGCACTTCAATGATTCGACCTTTGGGGGCACGGCCCCTGTCGGGAAACTCGGTCACCTCGACAGTCACGATTTGACCATGCTTTGCACCACCTTCAGAGCCCGGCGGCACGAGTACTTGGTGCGTAATACGGGCGTGATCAGGCACAACCAAACCAACACCGGAATCGGATTCAAAGCGCCCTACAATGGTTTGGCGTTTCCGTTTGAGTACCTCAACAATCTTACCCTCGGCGCGACCTTTACGATCGACACCGGTGATCATGGCCAGTACTTCATCGCCGTCAAACACCTTATGCATTTGCCGAGCGGATAGGAACAAATCATCGTGCCCGCTATCGTCAATGGCTTTGGCAAATCCGTAGCCATCGCGATGACCAATGATTCGACAACGCAGAAGGTGCATCTTTTCTACCACACCATAAGCACCTCTGCGGTTGACCATCACCTGCCCATCACGCTCCATGGCTCGCAAGCGACGATGCAAAGCTTCGAATTGATCGGGTAACTCGAGCCCAATCTGAGCTGCAATCTGCTGCGAGGTAAGAGGCTCAGACGCCTCACTCAACAGTGCCAGCAACGCTTCTCTTGAGTGAATCGGATTCTCGTACTTGCCGGCTTCACGCGTTGCGTGTGGATCGGCCGCAACCACCACGTTTTTAGCCTTGCGTTTCTTAGCGACAGGTTCAGTGTTAATGGCATCTTTAATGACGCGGGGACTTCCGTCTGGCGTTGGTTCCGATGAGATTTCAGGGGCTGCTGTACCAGCCAGAATTTCGTTGTCGGAGGGACGTTTCTTGCGTGACCGCGTGGTGCCTTTAGAGGGTAAGTCTGACTGCTCGGGTGGTGCTGATTTCTTTGGCATAGTGCCCTTGATGGTTGGAATATGCACACATGATACGCGTGCCACGTCAATAAGCCTAGCGTAGCGGTTTAATGGAATCGGACACCTCACCCTGCTTGCCGCAATGCTGACAACACTCAAGATCGATATGGAACACACGTTTTAGAGCTTGCATCCAGGTTTGCTTGAAACGCAAGGTTTCCATATCCGGCAAGTCATGTTTTTTGGGTACGGGCTTCTCACCTCCCTTGCCTCGTTTTG
>DOVB01000020.1 GCA_003520285.1 Halieaceae bacterium | reverse complement strand
GAGTTGTCTCGATTACTCTGCGGTGTCTGAATGGATTGCCGCCGAGCTAAAGCCTGCTAATTTCCAGCTCATAGAGTCGGTGGCGCAGCATATCGCGTCTGGATTACTGCAAGACTTCAATCTTGAGCGCGTTTCCGTGACGGTTAAAAAGCCGGGCGCGGTCGCTAACGCCGATTATGTGGGCGTGAAAATCACGCGAACTCGTGCATGAGGGTCTATTTAGGTTTTGGTAGCAATATTGATCCCGTTGCATCGATACAGGCAGGGCTCGATGCCCTGCAAGCGGTCGAGCCCAATTTTCATACCTCGTCCGTGTACCAGTCCGACAGTGTTGGATTCGTGGGCGCTCCGTTTTTAAATTTGGTGGTGGCGCTAGAGACACGGCTGACTTTAGAGGCACTGCACCAGAGCTTGCGCGAAATAGAGTTCCGCTTTGGTCGGCCCGAGCAGCCAACGCGAAACAGTAGCCGGCGATTAGACATTGATATCTTGTTGTACGCAGATTGCGTTGGCCATTTCGGCTTCGTTGAGCTGCCGCGCCCGGAAATTCACTACAACGCGTTCGTATTGAAGCCCCTCTCTGAGCTAGCGCCTGGTCTAGCGCTCCCCAATACTGATATCACCATAGGAGAGCTGTGGGAAAGATTTGATCAGGCCAAACAACCACTGCACAAAGTGGCTTTCGTTTACCGCGGTGCACTGCTCCCAGCGTCATTTTCGGATGAGGCTAACCACTGATCAATCACTGCAATGCGTGCCAATCGAATCGCGTCACCCAAGGCTGGCCCGGTCAGCTCTGACGGCACGGCGTCGCGGTTAATGCCCTTGGCACATTCAGCGGCGGTGAGCCACGCTTGCTGGTTGCGTTGTGTCTGAATAATGCCCTGCAGTTGAGCTTGCACAGTGGCAGCCTGCACCAATAATTGGAAATCATCGCCTTGGCGAAAACCACGGCAGTGATCGATGGTGCGGAAGACTTCGCTGGCGCTCAGGTCAGCTGGATGACGACCGAGTTGGGGTACTTGACGCAAAGTGGCAGCTCGATGCGTTAGAGTGATCGGGATGCCAAAAGTTCGGGCTAACAGGGTTTGCTGTTCGGTGCCGAGCTCCAGTTCAGCGAGCCACACGCAAACCCGCTGCCGATAATCGTCAGTCAGCTGCGTGAGCCCCTCAAGAGGTGCCAGCCAAGCCACACTAATGACTCCGTCAGTGAGTGCTGATATGGCATCGCATTCGGACAGGCTCTGCCAGAACACACCCGGTGCCTCTGTTTTGAAGGCCTTTTCACACTCTCTCCACAGGCGTTCGGGTGGCAGCGTACTGAGCTCACCTGCGGCAACAATAGCGCGCATGAGAGCGAGAGTGCTTGGATCAAGAGTGAAGTCGTAGGGCCGCAGTTTCGCGGCAAAGCGCGCTACTCTTAACACACGCAGAGGGTCTTCGCTAAAGGCATCGGTGACGTGTCGCAAGACGCGGGCGTTCAGATCACGCTGACCGCCATAAGGATCAATGAGCTGACCGTCAGGATCTTGTGCTATCGCATTGATGGTGAGATCCCGTCTGGCGAGGTCTTGTTCCAGCGTGACGCTTAGGTCGAACCGGCATTCAAAGCCATGATGACCTGACCCACGCTTGCGTTCGGTCCGAGCGAGGGCGTACTCCTCTTTTGTTTGAGGGTGCAAAAATACCGGGAAATCTTGGCCGACTTGGGTGTACCCAAGTGCACGCATCTGATCCGCAGAAGCGCCGACCACCACCCAGTCTCGTTCTGTGATAGGGATGCCGAGCAGCGAATCGCGCACGGCACCGCCGACTAAGAAAATATCCATACGCGCAGTGTAGGCTGAAAAAGCGCAGAGCTCTAGCGCGCGACCTTGCCATTTTTACAGGGACAGCGATGAAAGCGATCGCGAGTCAGATCATACAAAGTCATTGCACCATCCCAGATACATCCAGTGTCAAGCGCGATGGCATGCGATCGCGAGGTCTTGCCTTCTAGCGCGGCCCAATGCCCGAATAATACTCTATGCTCTGGGGCTAATTGATGTGGGTGCTCGTACCACGGTGCGACGGTTTCGTAGTCGCCCGTGGTTGGATTCAGAAGACTGGGATTAGAGGGTAGAGCTCCCTTACTGGCCAGATCGAGACGACCAGAGGCGGTGCAAAATCGCATGCGTGTAAAGACGTTCGTAATGGCACGGAGACGAGTCATGCCCGTTTGATCATCGTTGAACAAATTAGGCTCGTTGCCGTACATGGTCTGAAAGAAGACCTCGGCATCTCGCCCTTGGATCGCAGTTTCGATCTCGCAAGCATAGGCGTGCGCCTGCTCAAGGCTCCAGCTTGGCGCTATGCCAGCGTGCACCACTGTGTGATTCCCTTCGGTAAATAGGAGTGGTTGAGCAGCGAGCCACTCCAGCAGAATATCTCGATCTGGGGCTTTGAGTATTTTGTTCAAAGTATCCGCTTTTGAGTGGTCTCGGGCGCCATACGCGATGGCCAGCAAATGCAAATCATGATTACCTAATACGGTGCGAACATTGTCGCGGCGCTGGTATAGGAAGCGCAGTGTTGCTAGGCTTTTCGGACCTCGGTTGACAAGATCACCCACTAACCAAAGCTCATCACAATCGACGTTAAAGTCGACTTTATCAAGCATTGCCGTTAAGGGGCGGAGGCAACCCTGCAGGTCGCCGGCAACATAAATAGCCATTAGCTCTTAGTGGAGCGCATTGGGTTTAGCGAGGGTGAATCTGGGGATAGGCACGGTGCAGGTATTTGGAAACTCGCCCATCTGATCTAAGATTTGAAAAGTGTAATAGCCCTCCATAAAGCCAATGGGCGTCTCGAAATTAGCGGCACTACTGTAGTCGTAATAGTCACCCGGTTTAAGGGTGGGAGTCTCACCGACAACACCTGCTCCCTCGACTTCGTCAACTTTGCCGTTGGCATCGCAAATCTTCCAAAAACGTCTTAGCAGAGTGATGCCCCCAAAGGTGGGT
>DOVB01000158.1:6288-9904 GCA_003520285.1 Halieaceae bacterium | reverse complement strand
AGGGAATGCGTAATGGCATAGAGTATATTTTTCATAACAATCTACTTCCAGAGCGAGACACCGGTAGCGCAAGCTACCCCCGTAATCACCAGACGTGCTCGTATCAAGGCACCCGTACTAAGCGTTTCGAGGCGTACCACAATAGCAAGGCCACCAGCACCTCAACCGCTATTTGAGGCACAGCCAGAGCAGCACCGTGCACCGACCAGGCGGCTAGACGGCCAAGAGCCGCGAACACCAACAACATGATGGCTGGGTAATACCAAATACCTTGTTTGCTCACCAGGGCGATCGCGATACACAGACCCAGCGTCAGAAAAAAACTTGAAATGTCGCCAATCTGCGTAATCAGGCCCAAGCCCTGTGACAGCGACAGTCCCAGTTCAGGGGCGGCGCCGGCAGGATCTACCAACCATCGCACACCGATCGCGACGAACAGTAAAGAGGCCAGAGCGACCAGCAGGGTGATTATTCTTATCATAGTAGTCATCTCCTTAAGCGTGTGTAAGCGAAGCGCGTTTTACCTAACACAGAGTACGAGACCGAGAGCATCGCTCATGCGCTAGTGGCACACACCTTTAGCTGTCAGTCCTCTTAGTAACTGTCCGTACCCGCTAGTAACTGCATTTAAGAGTACTGTGCTCGCACAGTGCAGGCAACATTCTGACACGGTCTTTGCCATAATCTTCAAGCCAAAGTATTCGCGAGTGTCCAAAAAAGTGGCACTAATGTCACCGGTGGCTTGAGCTAATCGCTGAGGGACTTCGTGAAACGAACCCTCGCAGCGGGGTTATTCATCATCCCCACCTCGATAAACCTTCAAAAAATCAGGCTTGGGCTTATAAACGACAGCGGCACGGAGCGATTCAAAAACGCAACACATATTATTATAATTGTTACAATCGTCACAGCTTTGCAGCGCGTATCATGTGTCGTTAAGTAACAACCCACACTCCAGGAGTCTTATCATGAAGTCAATCGTACAAACCAGTCTTATTGCCATCAGCCTCAGCGTAGCGAGTTTCTCTGTCAGCGCGCAGGATTTATCAGAGCAGTACAATGCCTGCCAAGATCGAATCAAAACCGCCCTTGGTGATACCACTAATGTCTCGATGAAGAGCTCAAAAACTCGCAAAGGCGTTACCACGATCAAGTTAGGCGTCGTGCCCCCCGAAGGTGGTCGCACGGTTATGACTTGCGTGACAGATTCTGAAGCAGAAGGCGGTGTTGTTGTCTCCGCCAAAAATGGAGATCAGGTGTAAGTTAGCCTACACTTGATCCCATGAACTGGGATGACCTTAAAATATTGTTGGCGCTGAGCCGGAGCGGGTCTACTCGATCGGCTGCAAAACGCCTCGGGGTCAGCAATACCACGGTATCTCGGCGTTTAGAATCGCTCGAAGAAGCCATCGGTGGCCGTTTATTTGATCGGACACCCGATGGCTTCAAAATCACAGTTCTGGGCGATCAGCTTTTAAAGACAGCGCTTAAAATAGAAGAGGCGATTTACGACGGCGCGCACAAGTTAACGGGCAAAGATGACGAGCTTGAAGGACGTATTCGTGTATCACTCCCAGACGGCCCATTCCCCTTAATTGTTGGCGCTTTTGCACGCTTCGCTGAAAAGCATCCTCTAATTCAACTCGATATCGCCACCAGCAACGAACCGGCGGATTTGGCGCGACGCGAGGCCGACATTGCTATCCGCGTTATCGAATCCACGGGTCGTTTGCCGAAAGATATCGTTGGCATCAAGTTAGGACCGGTCTCGTTCGGCTACTATGTTCACACCGATTTGCTCACAGCGAGCGAAGATCCCGATTCACCCTTAACGCTGATCGAGGATCCTGTAAATCGCAATTACACCGACACCCCGTCATTTGCGAGTGCACTGAAGCTCCCAAGAAGGCATGCCATCCAGGGGCTTGAACAGCAATATATGGCGGTGACGCACAAAATGGGCGTGGCAAATTTGCCTTGTATTATGTGCGCCGATAACCCCCAGCTAGCGCTGTTACCTGGCACAACATCCAAGCACATTGGTTTTTGCTGGTTACTGTATCACCGCGATTTACGGCAGTCGGCTCGGATTCGCGCACTGTTCCAAGAGCTTGCCAGCCTCAAGACAGATTGGGCACGCGCTTGGGATACCTCAGAGAGCGAAGCAAATACGGCAAGTTTGCAGCGAGCATAGGCTCTGTCTCACACCATTCTGCTTTGATTAAAAGTACGCTGTGTAACACCAATACCACCGCTACGAGGTCATTCGGCTGGCGTTACTCCACCCGCTAGGCCACCCCTGGATAAACACCACCGTCAAGCAACAACGCTTGCCCGGTCATGTAGCTTGCGTGGACACTGCACAGAAAAGCGCAACATTGGCCAAACTCCTCGGCGGTACCAAATCGCTTGGCTGGGATCGACTGCTGCATGAACTCAGCAACCTGTTCTGCTGTCAGGTTCATGGCGCCAGCTCTGGCGGAAAAAATAGCATCGAGTCGTTCGGTCGCATGCAACCCTGGTAGCAGGCTGTTAATGGTCACGTTGTGCGGTGCCAAAACAGCGGCAATACCTTTCGAATAAGCCACCAAGCCAGATCTCATCGCATTCGAGAGATCTAAACCCACCATGGGAGATTTCACTGAGCCGCTCGTGATCGTGACAATGCGACCAAATTGCTTTGCTTCCATCGACCCGACAACTCGGTTAATTAGATCAGTCATGCCGTACAGGTTCGCATCAAGCGCATGAATCCAATCCTCTCGGCTCAAGGTCTTGTAGTCTTTAACGGGCGGCCCACCCGCATTCACAATCAGAATATCGGGTTCAGGCATGGCCGCAAGCACCGCGTCACGACCAGATTGAGCGGCGAGATCAGCGGCGACATAAGTCACTTCAACTCCATAACGCTTGCGGAGGTCGGCAGCTGCAGGGGCGAGCGCCTCTTCGCCGCGCGCTACCATGGTCAGATGCACGCCTTCTGCAGCAAGTGCCTCTGCGCACCCAAAACCCAGCCCTTTCGAGGCACCGCAGACAATCGCGGCTTTACCTGCAATTCCTAAATCCATGCTCTTTACCCTTGCTTTGTTATTGATGGTCTAACGTATTCGAGTTAGGCGGCTCTGTCCAACTCGATCATGCGGTGCGCCAGCTCAGGTTGCGCTGACACAGTCACAGCACTTTACTTGCGCCGCCCCGTCCTCAAACGCAATCGAAAACTGGCCAAGCCCTCGGTGCCCGAAACCTTGATTCGCTTCAACTCCAGTGGTGCACTATAGGGATACGAATCTATGCCCTCGTTGGTCGTCACCGCGAAGGCGTAACCTGCCTGCTGCGCCAAAACAACATCGTCGGGGCCATAGAGGCCAAAAGGGTATGCAAAGCTTGGGATATCGGTTGCAAACTGATCCGCCAGTACCCTCCGTGACTCGGCGATCTCTCGGCGTTTGTCGACTTCCGGAGTGTTAAGCAGGTTGGCGTGGGTTAGAGTGTGGGCGCCCAACTCCCACAACCCAGAATCCAGCAAGTCTTTGATCTCTGCATCGCTGAGCTTTTCTTCACGCATCAGTTCACCGGTGTTGTGGTGCGCTTTTTTAGCGGCTGACCAGTCTCTATC
>DOVB01000158.1:3997-6046 GCA_003520285.1 Halieaceae bacterium | reverse complement strand
CAATTCTGATACGTGGGCGAATCGCCAGCCATGGGTCGCCAGATACTCAATCTGGCGTTCGAACTCTGCCTGCGGCACTCGTAACTTGTTAAACTTGGCACCCGGGCGGTGGTCTGACACCATGTGATACATCAAAATTCGGGGGTGTTCGTATCCGACACTCTGCCGCCACCACTGATAGCGCCACGAGAGTGCGATCACGGCTAATCCCAGCAAAAACCACCAGATCATATGAGCTCCTGGTAGGTCGTTAAAGTCTGCTCAAGCATTCGCTGCCGCAAGAACAGAGTATTGGGTTTGGGCTTATTTGAACCCGCAAGTTGTTGTGCCACGGTGTCCACCAATCCTTCGAAATCGTTCAGCTCGACAGCGCCAGAGGGATAGAGCTCGGCCAGAATATCACTCACACCGCCATGATCATATCCGACCACGGGGCGACCCAAGCTGAGAGCCTCGAGCACCGTGCGACCGAACGATTCCGGCTGCGTCGAGAGAGACAAGACGAGATCTGCTTCAGCAAAAATATCGCGAATATCATCTCGGGCACCGGTAAATGTGATCGCGCTGGTTAATTGGCGCGACTCGACCGCGGCATAAAGTTCTTGTGCATAACCGGCACGTTTTGGATCCTCGCCGCCAACGATCAAGCCGTGAACTGGCAAGTCGAGCTGATTCACTAAGCGATCTATCAGATCGATAAATACCGCTTGCCCTTTGAGCCGAGTCAGGCGTCCTGGCAAGACCAGCAACTTCTTACCCTGACAATTAGGAAAAGACGAAGCAAAAATCGCCCGCCATGCCTCGCTGGGTCGATATCCTGGGTAGTACCAGTCTGGATCGATGCCGCGTGGAATAGTCACTAATCGGGCCGGATCAACGTCTGGATAGTTCTGCGTGACGTATCGATGAGCTGCATCAGAAACCACAATGACGCGCTCACCAGAACACATAATTTTGCTGTAACGATTCACTGAGTACAGGCCGTGGACTGTGGTAATGAGACGAGGTCGCCCCTGCTTAGGAAGACCCCGCCAAGCCAACCAAACAATCCATGCGGGCATTCGAGAGCGCAGATGCACGATGTCAAAAGCCTGTTCGCGCAACCAGCGGCGAACGGCAAACACATGCCGCAAAGTCATGACGCTTTTCTTACCGAGATCCCAGTCTTGGTGGTGAGAGCCTTCCGCCAACAGGCGCTTTTTCATGGCACCGCCGGCCGACACGACCCAAGACTCGTGCCCCTGGTCTACCAAATAGCGGGCGAGTTCTAATGTGCCGGTCTCAACACCACCGCCCTCTAATGCTGGCAGTACCTGCAGGATCTTCACACCGCTCCTCGGGCCACTTTAAAGCCTGACATCGACCAATGCTCTGGGCAGCACATATTTAAGGTCGTAAATGACGCGGTCTGACCGCATCCATTGATTCAGCTGCGCTTCGTCGAGGGTTCGAAACTCGTCGTGAGCGACCGCGAGTAGTAAGGCATCATAGGCTTGGGTCTCAGGTTGCGCCACCAGCTTGGCAGTGCCCTCGAGAAGCTCAATAGTAGGATCGACCCAAGGATCATAAACATCAACTTGCGCACCATACTTAGACAGGGCACCGACAATATCGACAACGCGCGTGTTACGAACATCTCGGCAATTCTCTTTAAACGTTAAACCAAGAATCAGAATTTTTGCACCGGCGACGTGCAGACGCTTGCGGAGCATGGCCTTTACTAACTCGTCAGCCACATACGTACCCATATTGGAGTTAATGCGCCGGCCCGCCAAAATGACGTCCGGAATATAACCCACCGCCTGCGCTCTGTAGGTCAAATAGTAGGGATCGATACCGATGCAGTGCCCGCCGACCAACCCCGGTCGAAAAGGCAAAAAATTCCATTTAGTACCGGCGGCCTCTAGGACTTCCTCAGTATCAATCTCTAGATGATTAAAAATAATCGCCAACTCGTTCACCAGCGCTATATTTAAGTCTCGCTGGGTATTCTCGATCACTTTGGCTGCCTCGGCCACGCGAATACTGCTGGCCCGATACGTCCCCGCT
>DOVB01000158.1:0-3726 GCA_003520285.1 Halieaceae bacterium | reverse complement strand
GAGTGCGCCTCTAATATGGGCACACAGTCGTCTTCGGTTGCTCCCGGATAAACAGTGGATTCATAAATAACGATCGCACCTGCCCTTAGAGCATCACCCACCGTTGCCGAAGCCGCCATTAGTGGACTCAAATCGGGCTGTTTATCCAGATTGATGGGTGTCGGTACGGTAATAATGAAAACGTCGCAACCCGCGAGCGCGCCGCTATCGGTCGTGCAAATGAGGTACTGTGCCGCAGTCAGTACTTCGGTGCTCGTTTCACCCGTGCTATCAATGCCCTGATTCAGCTGAGCAACCCGCTTAGCATCCAAATCAAACCCAATCACTGGCTGTTTTGAGCCAAACGCTACGGCCAGGGGCAGCCCCACATAACCTAATCCAATGACGCCAATAGTCACTGATTCTATCGAGGGTAAACTCAAGTAGTTAATCCTTTATCTCGTTCAAATAAGCGAGTGTAGCACGACATTTATTGCTGTTATGCCCTTAACGAAAGCAACTTTTTGACAGCCCGTAGGTTTTCAACAACCTATCGCATGGGTTAGTCGGAACCCACCCACAAAGAGATTGAGTCGTTAATGAATCTAATTGCCATTCACCTTAACGTGTTCAAATCACAAAGTTTTATCCGATTGAATTCGAGCTCTGACACACGAGAACTAAGTCTCTTCGGGATCTCTCTGCCTGGTGTCTATCGGAAGATCTGTCTGGCTCTATCTTTAAGAATCAGATCTACTGTACCGTATCAATTTTAATTTGTCCGAGTACCGTGATATGAACTCAGCGCTACCAAAAACGCCAGCCGCCAATGACGACATCATCGCCACCGACAAAGCGGCCGTATGGCACCATTTAAGCCCGCATCAGCAGTGGGATACCAAAGATCCCATTGTACTGAAGAAAGGCGTCGGGATGCGGGTGACGGACGTTAAGGGAAAAACGTATCTAGATGCCACCTCTGGTGGTGTTTGGTGCGTTAACTTGGGATTCGGACGCGAACGAATCGCCGAGGCAGTGCGTCAACAGCTGGTTGACTTATGCTATTTCGCAGGCAGTTATGCCACTGAGCCGGGCGCGCTGTTCGCCCAACAGCTTTTGACCAAAATGCCAGGGCTGAGTCGAGTCTACTATTCAAGCTCGGGGTCAGAAGCGAACGAAAAAGGCTATAAAATGGTGCGGCAACTGGCCCACATGAAGGGTGATGGTACCAAGCATAAGATTATCTACCGAGATCGCGACTACCACGGCACCACCATCGGGGCCCTCAGTTCAACCGGTCACGAGCAGCGCACCGCACACTATGGGCCATTCGCACCGGGCTTTTCGTCATTTGCACACTGCTTGTGTTATCGCTGCCCCTTTGGCAAAACCTATGGCAGCTGCAATATTGAGTGCGCCCGCGACCTAGAAACCGCCATCTTGCGCGAGGGTCCAGATTCAGTGGGCGCTGTCGTTCTCGAGCCAATCACAGCAGGCGGTGGGGTCATACCACCCCCGCCCGAATACTTTCCTATCATCCAAGAGATTTGTCAGCGCTATGGCGTCTTGATTCATATCGATGAGGTGGTTTGTGGTCTGGGCCGCACCGGTGCTTGGTTTGGCTACCAACACTATGACGTCAAGCCCGACATCGTGACTATGGCAAAAGGGGTGGCGAGTGGCTACGCAGCGATCTCCTGCACAGTGACGACCGAATCCCTCTTCAATGAGTTCAAGCACAACGATGGCAATGCCTTGAATTATTTCCGCGATATCAGCACGTTCGGCGGTTGCACAGCAGGCCCCGCCGCTGGAATTCAAACCCTTGCCATTCTTGAAGAGGAAAATCTTATTCAGAATACCCGCGATATGGGCGACTACCTGATGGACCAGCTGTACGCACTGCAAGAGAAGCATCCCGTCATCGGCGACGTGCGTGGCAAAGGTCTCTTTGTGGGTATTGAACTGGTGAGTGATCGAACCCAGAAAACGCCGGTCACCGAGCAACAAACAGCCGCCGTCGCCGGTCACTGTTTAGAAAATGGTGTTATGATCGGCCGCACCAATCGCAGTTTCAGTGACCTGAATAATAGCTTGTATTTGAGTCCCGCTCTGATCACGACAAAAACTGAGCTAGATGAAATCACGACTGCCATTGACGCGGCATTGAGCTCGGTATTCTCACAACAGTAAGGTTTAACTTTGGCCCTATCACGCCTGGTACAACTCTATCCCGGCATCGCAGCGGTCTTACTCATCGCCGTTGCGAGCCAATTCCTTGCCACCAACTATGGCGCGCCGGTACTGGTCTTCGCTCTGTTATTGGGAATGGCAATGAACTTTCTGTACCGGCAGGAACATACCCGAGCCGGTGTCGATCTGTGTGCCACGCAAGTGCTGAGAGCGGGCGTTGGTCTGCTCGGAGCAGGCATCGCGGTCAGTGATATCGCAGCGATCGGTGTCTCGGGACTTGGGGTATTGCTCGGCGGAATGGCAGTCACTATCGCGCTGGGACCAGTACTGGCGAAAATGCTCGGACTGAACCGAGACCTTGGGCTTTTATCGAGTGGCGCAGTAGCCATCTGTGGCGTTTCTGCTGCTCTCACCCTGTCATCGGTCATGCCCAAAAGTGAAGAACAGTCTAAATTCACGCTCCTGACCGTCATCATGGTGACCACCATCGGAGCGATTGCGATGGTGCTTTATCCCATCATCGTTCAAACCCTAGAGCTCACACCCCAACAAGCAGGCTACTTCTTAGGCGGTGCGATACACGATGTGTCCCATGTCGCAGGCGCAGGATTTGCCTTATCAGAAGCGGTGGGAGTAGAGGCGATGACAGTAAAAATGGTTCGCGTCGCGATGCTGATCCCGATTGCCTGGTGTTTTTTGATGCTCTTCAACCGATCCACCAGGAGCACCCAATCGCTTCGTCCGCCCGGGTTTTTATTGGTTTTTATTGCTCTAGCAGTCGTGAATAGCCTCGGATACATTCCGATCAACTGGTCTGCAACACTTACCGAGCTCTCTAAACTCAGCTTTCTGCTAGCGATAGTGGCTCTTGGTATCAAAACCGAGTTAAGCGGCTTGGTTGCCCACGGTTGGCGACCCGTTGCACTGGTTCTGCTTCAGAGTGTGTTACTCGGAGGAACAATGCTACTCTGGGCCGTATTCATGATATAAACCGCACAAGAGGCTTACTGCGATGGCAACGATTTGTACAAACACCTCGTCCGTGAGACGCCTTCTGTGTCTGCTCTTACTGCTCAGCCCCGCAGCCGCCTTGGCAAGCGTTGACCAACTGATCAACGACGCTGTCGCGCCGATTACCCTGATTGTTTCCAACATTATCTTCTTCTCGGTGCCTGTCGCTGGCGCTCAGGTACCGCTTGTTGTGGTGTGGTTAGTGGTCGCTGCGATTTTCTTTACCGGCTACTTCAGATTCCTCAATTTTTCTGGGTTCAAACACGCCATCGACATCGTTCGTGGCCTTAACCACAATCCCAAAGCACCCGGCGAAGTGAGCCATTTCCAAGCCCTCACCACTGCCGTGTCGGGTACGGTGGGCATTGGTAATATCGGTGGCGTCGCGGTCGCTATTAGCTTGGGCGGTCCGGGCGCTACCTTTTGGCTGATTGTTGCCGGCCTTCTGGGCATGTCGACTAAATTCATCGAGTGCACCTTGGGTACTATTTACCGTCGCCACAATCCCGATGGCTCGGTGTCCGGCGGCCCTATGTACTATCT
>DOVB01000019.1 GCA_003520285.1 Halieaceae bacterium | reverse complement strand
ATTTCGGGCGTTGAACGTCTATTCGCAACGCCCAGTTCGGTCACGGCCTGGTTCGCCATGGTTTGCATAGTTACCCTTTTTACCGCTGGGATGCTCTGGGTTCGCTGGCAGTCGCGGGATCAGTTAGCGAGTTAGCTATTATTCAAAGGGTAAGGCCGGAATAAGAGGCTCAATCGTAATCACGGCTTTGTCGAAAATCGCTTGGATAGGGGTCGTATTGCCGACCTCTCGCCGCCGCGAAATCATCGTGACAGGGAACAGGAAATTGTCTGTTTCTGCGAGGCGAAGCGCGCGAGAACGCCCTAAATTGTCTTCATAAACGACCCAATTCATTCCAAGTTCAGCCGCAAGAAGGTCGCCGAGGATAATTCCCATTGCTTGGAGTTCGCGGCGTTGATTCCCATTTATGATGCCCTCATCGAGGAGCCGTTGCAAAATAGCGATGTCATTGGTGCTGTCGCCTGTGAGCAAGCCGCCAAGCTGGCGTCGAATGAGGTCGTCAATGAGATTGCGCTGCGATCGCATGTACTGTTCATCAAGTGTCGATAGGTCGTTTATGACAACTGGGTTATCTTGAATTTGCCCAGAGAGATCAGGTTGCGCCGCGGTCGGTTGGACGGCCAGTAGCGCTAGGAATACGAGTGTGATGGTTAGGCTCAATTTTCGCATGCTCGACCTCTTTTAGTTGAGAAATGAATACCGAATATCTGCTACACTCGAGTTTAACACGTGCCGGTTGCGAAGGTGCAGTTACCGTGCATAATGGCGTGCTTCAACCGATAGGACATGCATTTTGATAGAAGCGACAGATCAACACGCTGAGTTTAACCCAAAAGGTAGTGTTGTAGCGCTTGTGACGCCGATGGCGACAAATGGCGACATCGACTGGCATGCTCTCGAAGGATTGCTCGAGTGGCATCTTGAGCAGGGTACCGCGGCGATTGGTGCGGTTGGTACCACCGGCGAGAGTGCTACGCTCACAGTGCCAGAGCACTGCGAAATGATCGAGTTCTGCGCTCGTTGGTCAAATGGACGCATTCCCATACTGGCTGGCACAGGTGCTAACTCAACCAGAGAAGCGATAGAATTGTCGCTCGCGGCGGAGGCGGCTGGAGCCGATGCTTGCTTATCGGTGACGCCGTATTACAACAAACCCAACCAGGCTGGTCTTATTGCGCATTTTACGGCGATCGCTGATGTGGTCACGATTCCACAAGTGCTCTATAACGTGCCGGGACGCACCAGTGTTGATTTGACCAACGAGTCAGCGCTAGCGCTCCTGCAGCATCCCCGCATTGTCGCGATCAAAGATGCGACAGGTGATGTCAAGCGCGGGATTGATTTGATTGCCAAGGTAAGTCCGGGTGTTGCTGTCTACTCGGGCGACGATCCAACCGCGCATACACTTATTCTGAATGGTGGACGCGGCAATATTTCCGTTACCGCGAATGTGGCGCCCAAAGCGGTAGCTCGTCTGTGTCAAGCAGCTCTTGAGCGCGATCACAAATGCGTCGAGGCCCTAGTATCGAGTTTGGCTGAATTGAACCGAGTCTTGTTTCTGGAGTCGAACCCAATCCCCGTAAAGTGGGCACTGTGCCATCTCAGTAAGATTGAGGCCGGCATTCGTTTGCCATTGACGCCTCTGAGTCAAAAATATCAAGGCGAGGTAGTAGCCGCGCTAGAGGCCTGCAAGGAGTTGTTGTGATAAGAGTTGTGTCAAAAATTGCCACCGTTAGTGCTTGTCTGAGTCTGGCTGGATGCGGGTATCTGTTTGGTGATCAGGGTTTGTTTCCGAGTCAGAACGATAGCTATAAGAAGGCCGATGAACAGCCACTCTTGGTGCTTCCAGAGGGGGTCGTGTCGGATCATGTCGATGAAGTCTATGCCATTCCCGACATTGACAACGCCTATGTATCCCCGGGTAAATTCGAAGCGCCTCGCCCCGAACCCTTATTAGCAGCTGCGGCGGCAGATGCGGTCAGAATACAAAAGCTCGGGGATGAAACATGGGCGCTCGTGAATGTTGCGCCGGGCCAGCTTTGGCCGCAAATCAGGAGTTTTTTGGCCTCTGCTAATTGGCCGGTTGCGTTTGTCGATCCGCGGACAGGACTCATTGATACAGCCTATTTACCGCTCAAAGAAGATGATCGTGAGGCACGGTTTCGCTTTCGCGTTGAACGAGGGGTGCAAAGAGGCACGAGTGAGCTTCATGTGACCCACATGTATCAAGTGCCAGAAGACGAATGGCCTGCTGTGTCTGATGACTTTGAGATAGAAAGCGATGTGTTAAAGAGTGTCGCCCAGTTCATTGCGAATAGCACTGAGGAAGCTTCGGTCTCGATGATTGCTGATCGATCTATCAGCTCTGGGGGCAAACTCAGAGTGGTAGAAGTATCGGTTAATGAAGCCTATCTTGAGGTCGAGCTGCCGTTTGATCGAGCTTGGGCGTCTGTCCAAATCGGTATTGAAAACTCTGGTTTTGCGATCGATGATTTAAATCGAAGCGAAGGTATTTTTTACGTGACTTACCAGGGAGAACCAGAGGAAGAGGGCGGAAGCTGGTTTGGCTGGCTGTTTAGCGATGATGATAACCCTTTGATTGGTCGGGTTTTTACGGTTCAGGTGGCGAGCGTCGATGGTGGGGTCCAAAGAGTTTCTCTTGATCCGGCCACTCCGGAAGCGATACCTGAGAGAGGCCAACCCATGCTGTTGTCGATTCTGAAAGGTAATATTAATTAACCAGACCCCACCGATTCTTTGGAGTTTTTTTGGAACTGGCGTCATTAGGCAGTGGTAGCAAAGGTAACGGCACCATTATTCGCAGTGGTTCGAGCTGCGTCTTAATCGACTGCGGTTTTTCTTTAAGAGAAACCGAGCGAAGATTGGCGCTTCGCGGATTGTCAGGAGCCGATCTCTCCGCCATTCTTGTCACTCATGAGCACGCTGATCATGCCTCGGGGGTGGGATCGCTGTCTCGTCGGTTTCGAATCCCGGTCTATATGAGTCATGGGACTCTTCTGACAGAGCGGTGCAGCGATGTCTATCGCGCCCTTTGTTTTGATTCAGACGACACCTTTGATATCGGTGACCTCAGTGTAAGATCGGTGATGGTACCCCATGATGCGCGGCAGCCGTGCCAATACGTTCTTGAGAGTGATGGTCTTCGGGTCGGCATTCTAACCGATATTGGCTCGATTACCCCCCATGTGGTTGCGGCTTATCAGGGCTGTGATCATTTGGTCCTTGAGTTTAATCATGATGTCGAGTTACTGATGTCAGGTCCGTATCCGCCGAGCTTGAAGCAAAGGGTAGCCAGTGACCTAGGGCACCTGAATAATCAACAGTCCGCCGATTTTTTGAAACAAGTGGATTCAGATCAGTTACGGTCGGTCGTGATTGCACATGTCAGCGAACAAAATAATAGTGCGGACCGCATTGAGCGTGCGTTGGTAGAGACATTGGGCCACACCTTCGATAAGCATTGTTACGCAACTCAAAGTGAGGGTTTTGATTGGATTAGTCTGACGGATGATCAGCTTTGTCCCAGCCTTCGGGCGGTGAACGCTTAAATCGTCGGTTGCTCCACAACCAATCTTGTGGCTGAGCGTATATCGCTTGTTCAACTAAAGTCCGGTAGCGCTCGGTGATGGGGTTTCCGTCCACTTTTCGCGGTATGGGTTGTGATGCTAACTCCGAGAAAGTAACTTCGTAGTAGCCACGGCGAACCCGTCGGCAAGAGGCAAACAACAGGGGCGTATTGGTGGCTCGAGCCAGGGTTTCTGGGCCAGTGTAGAACCCCGTGACTGTGTTCAGAAACGGTAGCCAAAGAGCTCGTTCCGATCCACTAGGTGCCTGATCGGCGACCATGGAAATGAGTCGGTACCGCTTGCGGTGGCGCATGATGTTGCGCGCTGCGTCGAACATCTTAATAGAGCTACCACCGAATCGATTGCGTAGGGCTTGTATAAAACGCTCACTCGCTTCGCTATGGAGAGGTTTGTACACCGGATCGATAATAGTATCAAAGTGCAGTGCTACACCGTGTAGCATCCATTCCCAGTTACCCATATGCAGTGTTGTGATGATGACTGATTGAGAGCGGTCTTGAGTTGCTTGATCCAGAAGTTCGCGGTTGACAATGGTGACCCTCTCTTTAAATTCCCGAGCCGGCATGTCGAGCGCTTTCACAGTCTCGAATGCGGTATCTACGAAACCTCGATAGAACGCTTTGTTGATGTCATGTCGTTCGGCAGGCGTCATATCCGGGAAAGCTTGCTCTAAGTTCCTTGTAACTGTGGCGCGTCGATAGCGAACGAGATAGAACAGAATGGGCCAGACGACTGAACTCATGGCATGCAGAATTGCCAGAGGTAACTTGGATGTCATCCGATAGATCGAAGGAACGCGAGTAAGATCGATGTGTTCTTGAGGGAAAGAGGACATGGTGGTTTATCTGATGATCCAATCGGCATTGTAAAAGGGTACGGCGCGATATGCTACTGCATGCGCCCCACTCGGTGTCGTCGTTGTGGGCGGTGAGAAAAGCGGATACTCTTTAGCCTCAAGTAAAAGTAGAGTCGTTATGTCCAGTGTTTCCTCCGGATCTCTGAGTTTAGCTGCACGCAAAAATCTGATGAAGTTATATGTACGCTAGAGAGGATTTTGAATATCAGCTCGGCTATGAGCTACCCGATGTCTGACCGAGAGATCGTTGCTCCTCGTGTCGAGGTGGTGGCTGCCGCTGAATCTTACCGGGATCGCGCTGCTCAGCTTGCCCAGTCGCTTGCTGGCGAGCCTGGGGAAATTCGATCGCCGCGCCAGTACAGGTTGGTCGTTGATTCACAGTTATCGATTGTCGAGACCGATGGGCGTCGATCTACCACGGTCGTCATTGATTTTGACTCCGCTGCTTTAAGACGACGAGTCAAGGCTGGCACAACGGATTTGTTGGTGCGGGCCTGTGGCCTTCATAAGCAGAGCCACTCTGTGACATCGGTGATCGATGCCACCGCTGGTTTAGGGGTAGATACATGGATACTCGCAGCGCAAGGGGTCGAAGTCCTCGCATTCGAGCGCGATCCATTGGTCGGAGTTTTACTAGACGATGCTCTGAGCAGGGCGCGTAAGGCTGGTCTGTCGCCGGCTTCGCTGATTTCACTGCAGTGCACAGATGCGCGCGCTAGCCTGCCCCCCATTGCTGCTGATGTGGTTTATTTAGACCCCATGTTCTCTAAAGGGCCGAGGAAGGCCGCGTCGGGAAAAGGCATGCATTTTTTACAGGATTGGCTGGGTGAGCAGTTTGAGTCGGAGGATCAGGAAGAGCTGTTTCGGTGGGCTCGACAGCTATCACGGCAGCGCACTGTTGTGAAGCGAGGGCTCAAAGCCCCAGTGATGGCAGGCGTCACCCCAACGTTTCAAATCAGCGGGAAAACACATCGATTTGATGTCTATCAGCAAGGTTAACGATGACTATGAGCTCAATATTCTTGGTTGGTTCAGATGCGCAGGTGGGGCAAGAGTTGCTTGCGCAGTTAAATGACGAGAGTCTGAAGGTTGTCACCGATCACTTTGAGGGAACGCCTAGCAATTCGCTTCAGCGTGGTCATTTGTTAGATCAGATGCGACGCTTCGGCCCTTTTGATCATCTGGTCCTGTGTCTGCCGTCGTGTGATGCGCAGATGGATCTTGACCCATATCACGCGGCAATCGTCGCTATCGCAAGGCCGCTGTTGAGCGTGAACACAGCTGTTGAACTTTGGCCAGAGTGGAGTGGGCATTGCTATGTCGTGGTCGAGGATCAGGCCTCGTCAGAGTCTGCCGCTGGAATTCTGCAGCAGTCGATGGTGCGTCATGGCATTGAGATATTGTCTGAGTTGCATGCTGATTTGAACATGACAATTCTTAAGTGGCCCACAGATCGCGCCCGGCTTATTACTCTGCTGAGGTGAAGCCCATGTACTATTTGGTCAATAGCCGGATCATGATCCGCTCGTAAATTTGAGCCAGCGTCTCTGGTGCATCTTCTGCGACACACTCGTTGATCTGGTGGATAGTTGCGTTAACCGGTCCGATCTCGACCACATCGATGCCGTAGGGTGCGATGAATCGACCATCTGAAGTGCCGCCACTGGTGCTGAGTTCAGGTCGAATTTGGCAGATGTCAAAGATGGCGTTGCTGGTGGCCTCTGTCAGAAAGCCGGGCTCAGTGATAAAAGGGCGACCGCTACGATGCCATTCGATGGCATATTGAATGTTGTGTTCTCGCAGCAGCGCCTCGACCCGCTCTTCGATATCTTGGGCAGTAATCTCGCTTGAATAGCGCAAATTAAAATCCACTTGCAGTTCGCCGGGGATGACATTGGTGGCACCGGTACCGCCATGTATATTCGAGATTTGTAGTCGTGTTGGAGGGAAAGATTCGTTGCCCTCATCCCATGATTGTTCGACCAGTGCCGTCAGCGCTGCGAGCGCCTTGTGAATTGGGTTGTCGGCAAGATGGGGGTAAGCGATGTGGCCCTGCTTCCCAAAAATCGTCAGCCTTGCCCCTTGCGAACCTCTGCGCCCGTTCTTGATGGTATCGCCAACTTGACGGCTACTTGAGGGTTCACCGATAACGCACCAATCGATGGGCTCTCCCTCAGTCGCGAGCTGCTCAATCACTTTGACTGTGCCGTCGTGCGCCGGGCCCTCTTCATCTGAGGTAATCAAAAATCCGATTCTTCCCGCGTGATCTGGGTGCTGGGTTGTGAAACGCTCGCAGGCAACCACCATAGCCGCTAGGCTCGCTTTCATGTCTGCTGCGCCGCGGCCAAAGAGGTAACCGTCTCTTAGGGTTGGCGTAAATGGCGGAGATGACCAACGCTCTGTGGGGCCGGGAGGTACAACATCGGTGTGCCCAGCAAACACAAGCGTGGGCCCTTGGCCGTCTCGGACCGCCCACAAATTCTGAACATTTCCGAAAGGCATTGGTACTATTTTGAAACCGATAGCCGCTAGGCGATCAGCAATGATGCGCTGACAACCTGCATCGTCGGGTGTGACCGATTGGCACTCGATCAGATCACAGCACAGTTGCAGTGCGGGGTTCATAGGCTATTCTCAGTTGTGAGCGTGGAGCTGGTCATTGAGTGCGATAGCTGATCGGTTGGTCAGACATTCTAACGCGCCGCTGGCAGAGTTGCGCCGAAACAAGAGGTCAGAGTGTCCCGCTAGCTCACGTGCTTTGACGATCTTTACCACGCTACCCTCTTGGTCCAACAGCCTGACAAGACTGCCAGCAGTGACGAATAATCCCGCTTCGATGGTACAGCGATCCCCCAGCGGTATGCCGGTGCCTGCATTAGCACCGATGAGGCACTGTTGCCCGATGCTGATGATGACATTATTGCCCCCCGAGAGTGTCCCGAGGGTCGATGCACTGCCTCCAAGGTCTGAGCCCGCACCCACCATCACCCCGGCGGAAATACGCCCCTCGATCATCCCTGGACCTTCAGTGCCTGCATTGAAGTTAATGAACCCCTCGTGCATAACTGTTGTACCTTCGCCAAGGTAAGCGCCCAGACGGACCCGCGCAGTGTGCGCGATACGAACGCCCGAGGGTACGACATAGTTGGTCATCTTGGGGAATTTATCCACACAACTGACCTCTAAAGTTCGACCTTCGATGCGTGCTTGCAGTTGCTTTTCGGCCAGCTCGTTAATATCGACCGCTCCGTCACTGGTCCAGGCAACATTGGGCAATGTACCGAACAATCCTTCGAGATTGAGTTCATGTGGTTTGGCAAATCGATGCGACAGTAGATGCAGCTTTAAATAGCTCTCAGGCACCGTTGCGGGCGGGATTTCAGCGCTGATCAAGGTTAACACACAAGGCTTCTTTGACTGGACGCAGCGCGCGATAATATCGGCTACCTCGCCATAATCGAACTGATCAAAGAGACTTTCTAGTTGCATCAGTGCTGATTCAGAGAGGGCATCAGAGCCCAAAAACTGAGCGAGTTCTTCAACCAGCTCTGGTTTGGGATGCCAAATCGGCTGAGGATAGAATACTTCTAGCCATTCGCCGTTCGTATTCTGGGTGCCAATACCAAAGCCCAGGGCAAGAGAGGAAGTGGTCATAGAATTACCTTTATCGTGGTGAGGCGCTCGCAATAAGTGGCAGGCGCTCTCTGGTCTTCTTCGAATCACCAAGACTCCGCATGGTCACGCGAGGCTTTCACATTGGGTCGATAGACAAACATCAATTACTGCGGTCGAATAGTAGCAAACCTTTGGTTGTCTTCCCAGTTTAGTGATTAGGGCTTGTTGACCTTTTTAGGGTGTTTACGGTTCGGGTAGCAACTGCGGCAAAGTGGGCAAACACGACCATCACAACCGCGCGCGGTGCAGTATTCACGGCCATAGAAAATGAACTGTAAATGTAGCTTGTTCCAGCTCTCTCTCGGGAACAACCGTTTTAGATCTCGCTCTGTTTCAGATACGTTGCCTCCTCTCGTGAGTCCCCAACGCTGGGCTAGCCGGTGGATATGAGTGTCCACCGGAAACGCAGGCACCCCAAAAGCTTGCGCCATTACGACGCTTGCTGTTTTGTGTCCGACACCGGGCAGAGCCTCTAGTTCGGCGAAGCTTTGTGGTACTTCGGCGTTATGCTTCTCGATGAGTAGTTCACTGAGTCGATGAATTGCTGCTGATTTCTGAGGCGAAAGTCCGCATGGTCTGATGATGGATCGTATGGTTTCAACCGACAGTTTCACCATGCTTTGAGGGGTATTGGCCGCTGCAAAGAGGGCCGGAGTCACCTGATTAACTCGCTCGTCGGTGCACTGTGCGCTCAGCAGGACGGCAATCAGTAAGGTGTAGGGGTCACTATGATCCAGGGGAATAGGCGTTGTGGGATACAATTGCTGAAGGGTTCTGAAAACGAGCTCAACCCGTTCGGCTTTTTTGAGGTTATCCATTACGTGTTGTTATCGATTGCGTTAGCGCAATAATGCGATGCGCGGCTTCAATACAGTCTTGGTGAGCAGCAACAAGCGCAAGTCTCACGTAACCTTTACCCGGATTAGTGCCGTTCACAGAGCGTCCAAGGTAGGTCCCAGGCAAGACGGTGAGGCTGTAATCTCGGTAGAGTCGCAGCGCAAATTCTTCATCATCAATCGGGGTGGGAAGCCAGATATAAAATCCGCCCTCTGGATGCTCCAGCGTGTAGTGGGATTGAAGCACAGACAACACAGCTTGGAACTTGTCGCGATACTCGGCGCGGTTGGCGATGGCATGCTGTTCATCGGCCCAGGCTACCGTGCTCGCGCGCTGATGATGCAGAGGCATCGCACTGCCGTGATAGGTTCGATACTTTAAATAGTTGGATAAAATGCCTGCGTCTCCAGCAACAAATCCAGATCTCAGGCCGGGCAAATTTGACCGTTTTGACAGGCTGTGAAAGATCAGGCACTGCTGGTAGCTGTGGTGTCCGATCTGAGCACACGCCTGCAGTAACCCGATGGGTGGTGTAGATTCGTCTCGGTAGATTTCGCTGTAGCATTCATCGGCAACGATCACGAAGTCGAACCTGATCGCTTTGTTGATCAAATACGCAAGGGTCTCAGCTGCTAGCAGTCCCCCGGAGGGATTACCTGGATTACAGATATAGAGCATCGTGCACTGGGACCATTGCGCATCACTGACGGCCATGTAGTCGGGTTGATGCGCTGTGCTGGCAAGGCATGGGAGCAATACGAGCTCGGCGCCTGCCATCAAGGCCGCGCCCTCATAGATCTGATAAAAAGGGTTGGGCGCAAAAACGTGTGAGCTTTGGCGGCTCGAACACACCGCTTGTGCGATTGAAAAAAGGCCTTCTCGAGTGCCAGAGACCGGCAGTATTTGATCCGTGGGGCGAAGTTCATTGAGTCTGAACCTTGTGCAGGCCCAATCTGAAATCGCTTGTCGCAGCGATAGCTCCCCGATGATTGAAGGATATCGACCGATGGTATCAAGGCTGTCGGCCAGCGCCGTCACGGCTTCAGCGTGAGGGGCGTGGGTGGGCTCGCCAATGCCTAAAGTGATGTGCCTAAGCTTGCTATTAGGCTCGAGTCCTTCAAACAGGGTGCGCAGCTTTGCAAACGGATAAGGGTTCAGTCGCGTAATATCGGGGTTCATGAGGATGCCTGCACCTGGGAATCCAAGGTGTCGCAAATTGCGGTCTCGATCGTCGCGCACTGAGAGGGGTCGGTAACGGGATTTTGTTGCGCATCAGTGATGAAGAATAAATCCTCTACGCGTTCACCCAGTGTCTGAATTTTGGCGGTTTGGACCTCGATGCCGAACTCGACAAATACTTGACCCAGGCAGGCAAGTAATCCGGGTCGATCAGCCGAGATTACCTCGAGGATAGAGATGCCTTTATCAAGATCCTGGGTAATAGATGCTTGTGTGGCGATTGAAAATGATTTGAATTGCCGCGGCGTCCGGCGGATTGCTTTGGCGACTTTTGTTGCTGGTTGCGCCAGGGCCTGGGTTAAGGTGGCGATAATTGCTTTGGTTCGCTGCGGCTGGTGTTCTATGGTTTCACCGTGTGAGTCCAAGACAAAAAAGGTATCGAGCGTCATGCCGCCCGACGCTCGGTAAATGCGCGCATCATGAATGCTCAAATCTAACTGTTCGAGAGCAGCGCAAACCAAGAAAAAGAGCTGTGATCTGCTCTGAGCATGAATGAAAATTTGGGTTGCGTTGGCGACACTGGAGTCATTAGTGTGTTTTGCCAATACCAGTGGGGAGTGCCGATCGTGGTGGCCGGCAATGGCTTCAGTGTGCCACGCAATATCTTCTGCTTTTTCGCGCATGAAATAATCGTCGCCACGTTCACGCCAGAGATCCTCGAGTTCTTCTGGCGAGAATCCTCGGTATTCGAGAGCTTTAATCGCTAAGTGTCGTGTTTCCTCGATCCATTGTTGTTTGTCTACTGGGTTCTCAAGGCCACGTCTCAGAGCCCGTGTGGCCTCGGTATAGAGTTGTCGTAACAAACTGGATCGCCATGCGTTCCACAAATTGGGATTAGTGGCATTGATGTCGGCAACGGTCAGAGTGAATAAATAGTCCAGACGTTGTTGATCGCCTGCGTGCACCGCGAACTGCTGAATGACGTCTGGATCCGAGATATCTTTGCGTTGACTCACCGCCGACATAAGTAGGTGATTTTTGACTAACCAAGTGACGATCGACGTGTCTCGGTCTGACAAGCCGTGTTGTCGGCAGAACTGCTCTGCATCGACAGCACCCAGTTCTGAGTGGTCTCCGCCACGTCCTTTACCAATATCGTGGAAGAGGCCCGCAATGTAGATCAACTCTTTCTTTGGGAGCCGTCGAGCTACACGAGACGATACCGGGAACTTCTCTTCGTAATTGCCAGTCATAAAGCGACGAATATTCTGAATCAGTTCCAGCGTGTGAGCATCTACGGTGTAGACGTGGAAGAGATCATATTGCATTTGCCCGATAATTTTCCCGAACGCTGGGATATAGTTCCCCAAAAACCCATAGCGCGTCATGCGTCTTAACATACGGGTAATTTGGTAGGGCGACTGCAGAAACTCTATGAAGAGCGCTTGGTTCTTAGGATCATTACGAAAGTCATCGTCGATGAGGTCTTGGCAATCATAAATGGCTCGCAGCGTCCTTGCACCAATGTCGACAATGTCTCCTCTTTGCGCACAGAGTATAAAAACCTCGAGAATCGCAGACGGATTAGTCCGAAATAAATCCTCGCGCACTGCGTCAAGGTAGCCGTTTTGTTTCGTAAAGCGCTCGTTCACTGGTTCAACTTCGGCGCTACCACCGGCGACCAATCGTTGAGCAAAAAATTGAATCAGTACATCGTTGAGCTGCCCCAAAGTCAGCGCCCAGCGATAGTAAAGTTGCATAAATCGTTCAACGGCCAAGCGTTCATCGTCGTCGTGAAAGCCCCAAAGATCGGCAATCTGGCGTTGGTAGTCAAAGAGCAGGCGATCTTCTGGACGGCCGCTGAGCATGTGCAGGGCATAGCGCACCCGCCACATAAAGTCTCGGCCTTCCTCTAACAAACTCTTTTCATCTGGCTTCAGCAGTGCTTCGACGCTTAACGCTTCTTGCGCAGTCACGCCAAAATAGCGCTCGATGATCCAGCAAATGATCTGAAAGTCTCGAAGTCCTCCCGGCGAGCTTTTTACGTTGGGCTCGAGGTTATATTCGGTATCGGCAAATTTCTCGTGGCGCCGATTTTGCTCGTCGAGTTTGGCATGGAAAAAAGCTTCCGGTGACCACATGTTACCGGGGACTATGCCCTGTTTGACGCGCTCCATGAGGACATGACAGCCGCGCAACAAACGAGCCTCCATCAGGTTGGTGACCACGGTGATATCAGCCCGTGCCTCGTCCAAGCAGCTGTCAACAGTTCGCACGCTGTGACCGAGCTGAAGTCCAATATCCCAGAGGCCAGCAATGAAGTATTCGAGTGCCTCCCGATCGCGCTCTGGGTCATCTTTGCAGAGAATCATCAGATCGATATCGGAATGGGGGTGCAATTCTCCGCGTCCGTATCCGCCCATCGCCACCAGGCTCAGCGTACTGTCATGCTTCCAATGGCAGGTGTCCCACAGCGCCATGAGCACTGTATCGACCGCTCTGGTTCTGGCTTGAAGCAGCAGCGGGATATCAGTGCCCGACTTAAAGCACGCATTAAGCACAGCGTCTACGGTCTGCAGAGCAGGCTTTGCTGTTGCCAGAGCGTCGTTGGGATCAAAGCCATCCAATTGTCCCGCCAGAATGGCCTTTATCGGCGCAGGGGAGGAATGCATGGCGTTACAGGAGACCCCGCTCGTCGTTACGCAGGGTAAAAATTTCGACGCCTGACTCGGTGACCCCCATAGTGTGTTCCCACTGCGCGCTGAGGCGGCCGTCTTTGGTTGTGACAGTCCAGCCGTCTTTGGCGTTCAGTTTAGTGTGCCGCTTGCCGGCATTAATCATGGGCTCAATTGTGAACGTCATGCCTGGTTTCAAGACGACGCCTTCGCCTGCGCGGCCATAATGCAGAACCTGCGGATCCTCGTGGAATACAGCGCCGATGCCATGCCCACAGTACTCTCTGACGACTGAATAGTAGTGACTTTCAGCATGAGCTTGTATCACAGCCCCAATGTCTCCGAGAGTGGCTCCTGGTCGAACCAGTGCAATCGCTTTGTACAGACACTCTTGAGTGACTTGCATGAGTCTTTGAGCATGATTGGCGACTTCACCAACGCCAACCATAATGCTGGTATCTCCGTGGTAGCCGTCCTTGATCACCGTCACGTCGATGTTGATGATGTCGCCATTTTTTAACTTTTTAGTATCAGAGGGGATGCCGTGGCACACTACGTCATTGACCGAGGTGCAAATCGACTTCGGGAATCCGTGGTAATTGAGGGGCGCTGGAATCGCACCCTGATGATTGACGATGTAATCGTGACAGATACGATCTAGTTCACCTGTTGTTACCCCAGGGCGCACCAGGGGTTGCACCATTTCTAATACTTCTGCAGCGAGTCGGCCGGCGACTCGCATTTTTTCTATCTCGGAAGTGCTTTTGATCGAAATACTCATCTACTTTGTGGCAACTCTGGGGTGCTGTTCCAATGGAGGGCTAGTTTAGCGTAGGGAGTGGTAGCAGTTCTAGCAAAAAGGCGGAATCTGTGAGTTTGCTTCTCATTGAGACGCAAATGTGATATAAATCGCGCCGCTGTCAAAAGGGCAGCGACTTACTAACGACGCACATAGATCGAAAGTATTATCAGGGTGCCGTGAATGCGGTTTGATAATGCGGTCTATGGAGGCCTAACCCGAACAGAGAGAGATGATTATGACGCAAGTAACGATGCGAGAGTTACTGCAGGCTGGTGCTCATTTTGGACACCAAACCCGCTACTGGAACCCCAAAATGGGCCGCTATATCTTCGGCGCCCGTAACAAAATCCACATTATCAATTTAGAGCACACCGTTCCGGCATTGAATGATGCCCTGGACATGGTGAAGAAGCTGGCGTCAAACAAGAACAAGGTTTTGTTCGTTGGCACCAAAAGAGCCGCAGGGAAGATCATTAAAGAGCAAGCGTCTAGAGCAGGCATGCCATACGTGAGTCACCGCTGGCTAGGTGGTATGTTGACGAACTACAAAACGATTCGCGCCTCTATCAAGAAGCTTCGTGAGCTCGAAGCGCAAATGAGTGACGGCACGTTTGCCAAGCTGACCAAGAAAGAAGCGCTCATGCGCACCCGTCAAATGGAAAAGCTAGAGCGCTCGATTGGTGGTATCAAAGATATGGGCGGCTTGCCCGATGCATTGTTTGTCATCGATGTTGATCACGAGCGAATTGCGATCACTGAGGCGAACAAACTGGGTATTCCTGTCATAGGCGTAGTGGATACCAACAGCAATCCCGATGGTGTTGATTACGTGATACCGGGTAATGACGATGCGATTCGCTCGGTCAAGCTTTACGTCCAGTCAATTGCAGACGCGTGTATTGCAGGCCGCGCAGGTGATGCCGTTGTTGCGAGCGACGAGTTTGTCGAAGTGGCGCCAGAGAGCGCGGCAGACGATGCAGCCGATACGGCGGTTGAGCCAGCAGTGAGTGCCGGCGAGTAAATTTGTGTTGCCAAGGGCCATCGCGCCCTTGGCGAAAACGCGTATCGAATAGAACTGATTTAAGGAGATAACTATGTCTGCAGCACTCGTTAAAGAGTTGCGTGAACGTACGGGCCTCGGTTTGTTGGAGTGTAAAAAAGCGCTAGCAGAGTCCGGTGGTGATATTGAAAAAGCAATTGAAGAGCTGCGTAAATCATCAGGTATGAAGGCGGCTAAGAAGGCAGGTCGCACAGCTGCGGATGGTATCGTAATGGCTCGAGTCAGTGATGATGGCAGCTACGGTCAAGTCTCTGAAGTGAATAGCGAAACTGACTTTGTGGCTCGTGACGAGAACTTTTTAAATTTTGCAAACGCAGTAGCAGGGAAAGCGCTTGCAGCACAAGAAACAGATGTGGCAGCGCTGATGGCGGGCGAGCTCGAGCAAGCGAGAGAGAGTCTCGTCCAGAAAATTGGGGAGAACATCGGGGTTCGTCGCGTCGCTGAGCTCACAGCCGAAGACGGTGTTGTTGGTGCTTATGTGCACGGTAATAACCGAATTGCTGTGTTAGTGGCTCTGCGTGGTGGAGACCAAGATCTGGCTCGTGATGTCGCAATGCATGTCGCGGCGGTTAATCCGCAAGTGGTATCACCCGATGATATGCCTCAAGATTTGATCGAGAAAGAGAAAGAAATTTACACCGCCCAAGCACTCGAGTCTGGCAAGCCAGCTGAAATTATTGAAAAAATGATTGGTGGTCGGATTAAGAAATTTTTAGCAGAAAACAGTTTGATTGAGCAAGCGTTCGTGAAAGATCCTGACACAACGGTCGGTAAACTGGTGCAGTCAGCTGGTGCGTCGGTGACTGGATTCATTCGATTTGAAGTGGGTGAAGGTATCGAAGTTGAGAAAGTCGACTTTGCCGACGAGGTCGCTGCTCAGCTGAGAGGTTGATTAGCTTGCGCGTCAGTTGTAAAAGTGAAACCCCGTTCAGACGGGGTTTTTTGTGTCTGGTCTAGTGGTGCCGCGGTACTTTGCCCGTTGATACTCGGGCTAGGGTGGCGGCCCAATGTGGGTTAATATAAAGCCCAGATTTGAGGATGGCGTGATGAGTCAAAATTCGACAGAAAAAAAATATAAGCGAATTCTATTGAAGCTGAGCGGTGAGGCGCTGACAGGTGAGGAAGCCTTTGGCATTGATCCCAAGATTCTAGATAGAATGGCTCTCGAAGTGGGACAACTGGTCGGGATTGGTGTTCAAGTAGGCCTTGTGGTGGGCGGCGGAAATTTATTTCGCGGTGCAGCGCTGCAGCGAGCGGGACTTGATCGAGTGACTGGCGATCACATGGGTATGTTGGCGACAGTCATGAATGCCCTCGCTTTACGAGATGCACTGGAAAGATCGAACATTGCCACTCAAGTACTCTCATCTATCCCGATGAGTGGAGTGGTTGATCATTATGATCGTCGGAAGGCAATCAGAGCGCTGTCAAACGGTGATGTCGTGATTTTCGCGGCTGGGACCGGCAATCCATTTTTTACCACCGACTCATCGGCTTGTCTGCGGGGGATCGAGGTCGATGCCGAGTTGGTGTTGAAAGCAACCAAAGTCGATGGTGTTTACTCTGCCGATCCCTTCAAGGATCCCACGGCGATAAAATACGATAGACTGACCTATGACGAAGTGCTCGACAAGAAGTTGGAAGTCATGGATTTGACAGCGATTTGCCTGTGTCGAGATCACAATATGCCGGTCCGAGTTTTTGAAATGGAAAAACAAGGTGCCCTGCTTAATATTGTCAGAGGCGGCACTGATGGGACACTCATAGAGGCGGGCTAGCCATTGATTAGGGAGATTGAGTAATGATTAATGACATTAAGAGCGAGACCGAAGCTCGAATGAAGAAAGGTATTGAAGCCCTCGGTCAGAACTTTAACAAGATTCGCACCGGTAGAGCGCATCCTAGCCTGCTCGATGGTATTAAGGTGGAGTATTATGGATCTGAAACCCCTTTGAATCAGGTCGCTAACGTGAATGTCGAAGATGCTCGCACGCTCTCGCTCCAAGTTTGGGATCGAAGCATGATTCCAATGGTCGAGCGCGCCATCATGAAATCAGATCTGGGATTAAATCCGTCGACCGCTGGTGAAGTGATTCGAATTCCTATGCCGATGCTGACCGAGGAAACAAGGAAAGGTTACATTAAGCAGGCTCGCGCTGAAGCAGAGTCAGCGAGAGTATCTATTCGCAGCGCTCGCCGTGATGCCATGAGTCTGCTCAAAGATTTGGTTAAAGATAAAGAAATTGGCGAAGATGATGAGCGTCGAGGTCAAGACGATATCCAAAAACTCACCGATAGTATGATTAAACAGATTGATGAGTTACTGACTTCGAAAGAAGCCGATCTCATGGAAATCTAAACAGTCTATGAAGTCTCTCTCTCAGGTGATGTTGCCGTCTGACTCGCTCGGTGTCACTGCGAAGCCACGCCATATCTCGATTATTATGGATGGTAACAATCGATGGGCTAAGCAGCGCGACCTTGCGGGTATCGCGGGACATAAAGCGGGCGTAGAGGCCGTTCGAGCTGTACTTGATGGCTGTCGTAAGCACCAGATTGATGTGCTTACTCTGTTTGCTTTCAGCAGCGAAAACTGGCGGCGACCCCGTCCCGAGGTGCGGGCCTTATTGGCACTTCTGGTCAGATATTTGCGCAATGAGGTAGGGCAGTTGCATCGTGATGGCGTCAAACTACGTTTCATTGGCAGACGCGATCGGTTGGGGCCGCGTATCGTCGAGTTAATGGCGCGGAGTGAGCACCTTACTCAGCACAATTCAGTATCGACCCTAGTCATCGCAGTGGATTACGGTGGCCAATGGGACATGGTAGAGGCTGCGAAAACACTAGCGAAGCGCCTGCACGAGGG
>DOVB01000117.1 GCA_003520285.1 Halieaceae bacterium | reverse complement strand
ATCTTTTATGTCGTGTGGTGGTAGAGACGCCCGTACAACTGACCAAGCAGCAGAGAGAGTTGCTGCAACAGTTCCAAGAGAGTCTCACTGAGGGGGGCACTAAGCAGTCGCCCAAACAGACGTCTTGGTTTGAGGGCGTCAAAAGCTTTTTTGATGATATGAAATTATGACGATTAAAGTGGGTGTAATAGGCGCTGCTGGACGGATGGGTCGGATGCTCATTGAGGCTATTAGTGCTGAAGACAGTCTGGAACTCGCGGGTGCAACGGAGCGTCCTGGAAGTAGCTTGATCGGCTCAGATGCCGGCGAGCTTGCTGGTGTCGGTGTTTTGAATGTCAAAGTTACAGAGTCGTTAGCTCACTTTGTTGATGGTATTGATGTGCTGATCGATTTTTCATCGCCAGAGGCTACTCTGGATCACTTACGGGTGTGTCAGGAGCAGAGTGTGGCGATGGTGATTGGAACCACGGGCCTGACTCATGCGCAAGACCAGGCTGTCGAGCAGGCGGCTCAGCAGATCCCTATTTGTAAGGCCTCTAATTTTAGTACCGGGGTCAACGTCTGCTTTAAGTTGTTAGATATTGCCGCGCGAACGTTTGGTGATGATGTCGATATCGAGATCATCGAGGCGCACCATCGTCATAAAGTTGATGCGCCCTCTGGGACAGCCCTGAGTATGGGTGGTGTGGTTGCGAATGCTTTGGGGAGAGACCTCGCTGAAGTCGCCGTATTCGGACGAGAGGGGCAAACGGGTCCGCGTTCTCGCGAGACAATTGGATTTGCCACTGTCAGAGCGGGCGACATTATCGGGGATCATACCGTGATTTTTGCTGCCGACGGCGAACGATTCGAAATTACCCATAAAGCATCTAGTCGTATGTCCTTCGCGAAAGGCGCGCTGCGGGCGGCGCGCTGGGTCGCGAAGCAACCAGCAGACCTCTACGATATGCAAGACGTGTTAAATCTTAAAGACGCCTGAGCGATAGGCACCGGAGACTCAGTATGAGCGACTACATAGCAAATATCGACGAAACTAATGCCATGCAGTTGCTGATCGAAGAGTCGAATAATCGGCCGGTCCTGGTCGATTTTTGGGCTGATTGGTGCGCGCCTTGTAAAGCACTTATGCCGATTCTAGAGTCATTGGCGCACGAATATGCAGGGGCATTTTTACTGGCAAAGGTCAACGCTGACGAGCAACAGAATATTGCCCAACAGTTTGGCGTACGGAGCCTGCCAACCGTTATGATTATTCAGAACGGTCAGCCGGTCGACGGATTTGCGGGAGCGCTGCCCGAGGCTCAGGTCCGGGAGTTACTGCAAAAATATTTACCGAGCCCCTGGAAGGCGGCGATTGATCAGGCAGCGGAATTCATGGCGGCAGGGGATGCTAAACAGGCGCTTACGCTACTCAGAAAGGCCTACGATGATTCTCATCATGACATTGATGTTACCTTGCAGCTCGCACACGCTTTGATTCAAAGTAATCGATTCACTGAAGCCGAAACTGTGCTTGAAGGTATTCGCTTCGTTGATCGAGATGCCCGCTATGAACAGTTGGTTGCAGAGTTGGCATTGCAGCAAGAGGCCGCAAAATCCCCGGCTGCTGCTGCGCTCGAGGCCGAACTCGAAACGGCTCCAGATAACTTAGAGCTTCGGGTCAGGCTCGGCGTGCAATATTCTGCTGATGGACATCACGCCGATGCACTCGAGCAGTTAATGACGGTACTCTACCAAGATCGGGATCACGACAACGGTGCCACGAAGAAGCGCTTACTCGACATCATCGCTAGCTTAGGTAAGGGCGATCCAGTCGCTGTCGATTATCAACGCAAGCTCTTCGGCTTACTGTACTGACGTATCGGTGCATGCGCCCGGAGACTATCTGGCAGCATCGCGCTCTGTGCAGCTTACCCTAGTGACGCTTATTGTGCTTTTCAGGAGTTTTCTGATCGACTGATTCGCTGTCGTCCTGCGCTCACAAAAATACCGCATGATTAGCCGATTCTGACCTAGTGAGTGAGTTGTCAGTGTCAACTTGCTGTGATACTTTGCTACTCGTGCAAAAATCATACTGTAAGTTCAAAATGGGTCAGACGATGTTATTACGGCACCTTCTTTTCGCCAGCGTCTTGCTTCTGTCGGCCTGCTCGGAAGATAGAGTCTCTGAGCAGCGACAGGCTGCGCCAGTCACAGGGCTCGCCGCTCTAGAGCAACACAGCGCTATCTTCACGCCTCGGGTCGAGAATCCCGCTGCTGGGGTTTACGTTGCGATCGGTTACGCTTTGGCTAACAGCATTCTGATAGAAGGTGAGGGTGGCGCCATTGTGGTGGATACCACAGAGTCGAGAGGTGCAGCTGAAGCGGTATTGCGTGCCTTCCGTGAAGTGTCGGATGCGCCTATTAGAGCGATTATTTACACCCATAATCATGCCGACCATATCATGGGTGCCTCCGTCTTTACCGATGGGAAGCCGATTCCGATTTACGCTCACGCCGCACTTCCCGAGAAAGTCTCCAAAGTGGTGAATGTTTTGCAGTCCACTGTGGAAACCAATGCAATGCGGATGTTTGGCGAGCAGCTCGCAGCGGGTGGAGAGCGCGTCATTAATGATGGCATAGGCCCCGAGCTCAGACAGATCGGTGCGAGTGACGGCCTTGGTGCGGTCGGTTATGTGCCACCGACACACCTTGTGTCCGATGAGCTCTCAGTGACTATTGCGGGGGTGAATCTTGTTTTGTTGCACGCTCCCGGAGAGACCGATGATCAGTTGGTCGTATGGCTTCCCGATCAGCGGGTATTGCTGGCAGCCGATAATATTTATAAGGCGTTTCCAAATTTATATACCATTCGCGGCACGTCTTACCGAGACGTTCGGCAGTGGTCAGACACACTCCGAAAGATGGCTTCACTGAGGGCAGAGGTCCTGGTACCTAGCCA
>DOVB01000116.1 GCA_003520285.1 Halieaceae bacterium | reverse complement strand
GATTTGGTACCGACAGAATTTGCGTACGTTTTCAGCACCCCGCCGCCGCCCGATGCTCTCAAACCACCAGCGCAGACAATGCGACTCAAATCTCAACTCGACCTTCGCTGGCAACAGTGTGATATCAAGGTCACTGCGCTGCTTGGCAATGTCATGCACTACCAGCAAGCGATCGATGAGGGCTTCGACGAAGCGCTTCTCTATACTCACACTCATCGCATTACTGAAGCGGCAGCCAGCAACGTGTTTTGCGTGATTGATGGAACCATCAAAACGCCAACTCTAGACGAGCGATTACTGCCTGGGGTGACTCGTAGTTTATTGATCGACATCCTCCGTGATCACAGCAATGTCCCTGTTGTCGAGTGCGATCTAACACTCGCAGATGCGCTCAAAGCAGACGAGGTTTGGCTCACCTCTTCCACCCGCGAGATAGCGCCTGTCGGCCAGATCGATGAGCATCGGATCGGAAGCGGTGACGTTGGCTCGGTTTGGCGTCATGCGATAGACCTATTCCAAACCCATAAGTTCGACTATCCATGACCAGACCCACCAAAGCCACTATCGACTTGTCGGCGCTGCAACAGAATGCGCAACGCCTGCGAGACCGTGCTCCCAATAGCCGCTGTTTGTTTGTGGTAAAAGCTGATGCCTATGGCCATGGGATTGAGCTTGTGGCTCCCGCGCTGCAGAACCTAGGAGATGGCTTTGCGGTGGCCCATTGCGACGAGGGGATTGCGCTTCGGCATTTAGGTATCGAACAGCCGATACTGATTCTTGAGGGCAACTTCGATGCCAATGAGCTCGCACTCGCACACCATCACAACCTCACGGTTGCACTCACCAACTCGACTCAGATAGCGGATTATTTAGCCATAGCTCCCGCTCAGAGACCTGCGATTTGGCTCAAACTGGATACTGGGATGCATCGACTGGGATTGACGGCTGCCGAGATCGACGACTTCGCTGCTCGCACTCATCAGAGCCAATCCACGGTGCTCTTCACTCATTTCTCTGATGCTGATCAAAGCGATGAGCGGACCGAACTGCAGCTACAAACCCTCATCAATCTGGGCAGTTCTTTAGGCTACTCAATGAGTGCAGCCAATTCACCCGCATTACTCCGCTACCCCGCCACACATCTAGATTGGGTGCGACCCGGATATGCCGTGTATGGTAATCCGCCCACAGGTACCGATGCACCCGATTTACAACCCGTGATGACGGTTCAATCGCGTATCCACAGCCTACGAACGATCGCTGCTGGCGAATGCGTGGGTTACGGCAGCACTTGGTGTGCCAATCGAGAGTCCGTGATTGCCACTATTCCCATCGGCTATGCCGACGGCTATCCGCGATCGGCACAGAATGGCACCCCCGTCCTCATCAACGGTCGTATCGCGGAGCTCGCGGGCCGGGTATCCATGGATCTCATTACCGTAGACGTCACCAACATAGGACCGGTAATGGTAGGTGACCCCGTTGAGCTATGGGGTAAAAATCTCCCCGTCTCTGTAATCGCTGATTACAACGACTTATCGGGTTACGAGATTCTTGCGAGGATCCCGAAACGCCTCCCGAGAATTGCGGTAGACCTATAAGTTGACCCAGCTTGACAGCGCTGGCTGAACAAACTGGACGCCTTCCGAAGTCTCTAATACGATCGCATCGGACTGTATCTCGATAAGGCGCAGCGAGCCTCTAATGGCGTCGCCCGTTGTGTACCAAGTGCCATTGAGCATCACACGACTCACGCCATCTGATGCGTAGTCATGCGCGCTGTAAAGCAAGGTAGCAATCTGATCGCGGACCTGGGGGCTCAACTCTTCTAAGCGCGGCAACTTCGAGTCGACCGTTCTCGCATTTGCTAGCTGTCGCTCTGTTTCCTGTAACAGCGCACTGACTGCCCTCGCATCTGTCGATTCTGCTGGGCTTGATCTCGCCATCTGCGCCTCTTGGACAACCTCGCCCGCTCTCTCTGAAGATAGGTCCGGTGCTGTCTGATTGGCTAAGGCCTCGCGCTCGGCGATTCGAGTCCTTTCAGCTTCACTGTAGAGCGATTCGTAGCGAGTGCTCATTCGCTCTGGTTCTGAAGCAGGCTCTGGCGTAACAGAGGACGCTGCGATACCCGGATAGGCGATACTGGGTGCGTCGATAGCCGGGTCTGCAATATTCTGGACTGCCTTGCCCAGGGTGGCATCGTATTGCTCGACTGCTACCATGGTGGTTTGCGATGAATCCACAACCCGAGTCAAACTGTACGTTATCGCAGCCGTGATCACTACCGAAGCGAGCAGCCACACCCAACGATAATCTCGACGCTTGATTGCAGTGGGTGAGCTGGCTTGACCCGAGGCTCGTTGGAAGGCTTCGTTAATCAGTGTCACGAGTTTGACCTCTTTGCCATTGCCCTAGCAGCTCATCAAGACTGGGCCTTTCATTCAGTACAGCATTCAACCGAACCAGAGTCTCTTGACCAACCACCCCATCGGTCGTCAGTCCCTGCTCGGACTGAAATTCAATGACACGAGCGTGAAGAAACGGCGTAAATTCGCGCTCCGCCAAGACTCGAGTCGTGCCGTCGAGCCGGGCTAATTTTTGCGCGATCTGCGCTACTGCCTCACCAGCTGAACCCAAGCCTAATGGCCCATCAAAACCGGGTGGTGGCTGCCAAATGTAAGAATAACCACCGGTCCACATCGGAGCCACCTGAGCTAATGAGATCACCACAACACCCTCTGACGACGCGAGTTCGATTGCTTTCACTTCCGTGCCATCCAGAAGCACTGAGTGCAGTAATACATGCTGCTTCTCGCGGAGCGGCGTGAGTAACTCAAGAATAACCGGACGGTTGAGTGCAGCCAGTGCCTGCCAATCGCCATTAACGGCCTGTTGGCATCGCAGCAGAGAGCGATCTGCGCAAGGTGTCCCAGCACCCTCATAACTGCGCCACAGCACTGCGAGCAGACGCTCATATTGTTCAATAGGCAGGGTCGGAACAACTGATGATGGCGCAATTTCAGCTGCTGTGTCTTTGGCAGGAGTGCCGCCAGAGTAGCCCGTGATCAAAACCCACCCGAGCGCCGCAATGGCCACTAATGCGATGACTGCGACACCCATAGTCAACCAATTGACTGTTGCGGCTTTGGGCGTAGTCTCAGACTTCACCTGCAGTTCGCCATCGAGTTGCCAAAGTTCGTGCGCCGCTAATTTGGTCAACGCCTTATCCGCGACTCGAAGCTGCTTGGCGTAAAGTGCAAGAAGAACTCGATCGCAGAGCAAGTTGATAAGTCTGGGAACCCCGCCAGTGAATCGGTAAATGGCCTCTACACTGTCTTTCCCGAACGGCGAAACACCGGGCGCGAGCCCTGCTACCCCTAACCTATGATCTAAATAGGCTTGCACCTCGTGCAGGCTGAGCGCACCTAGCTTGTAGCGCCCGGTCACTCGTTGATTCAACTGTCGGAGCTCGGGTTTGTTGAGTTTAGTTAACAATTCCGGCTGGCCGATTAGCACGATCTGCACGAGCTTGTGGGTATCGGTCTCGAGATTGGTTAACAGTCTGACCTGCTCTAGTACTTCCAAACTCAAATGTTGTGCTTCATCGATCATCAAAATTGTTCGTTGCCCCCGACGATCCTGATCGAGTAAAAAAGTGCCCAAAGCATCAAAGAGCGTCTTCAAGCTGGCGTTGTCAGGCACGCTAAGACCGAGTGCTTCACAAGCTGCAGCAAGAAACTCGTGTTCCGAAAGTCGTGGATTCTGAATCACAGCAACCCGCGTTGAATCGGGTAACTGGGCTAAGAAATAGCGATTCAGGGTGGTTTTTCCGGTCCCTACCTCGCCGGTAAGCAAGACAAAGCCTCCGCCTGACACACCGTAGAGCAGATGGTTAAGCGCTTCTTTATGGCGCTCGCTCAGGTACAGGTATCTTGGATTAACTGCAATAGAAAAGGGAGATTCCCGCAGGCCGAAATAGTCTAAATACATACAGTGGTCCACAGAGATGGCAATTTATGGCGCCGACAGATCAAGACTAACAGACTCAGTCGGTTAAGGCTTGGCCCTCGGCCTACTCAGTGACTTCTGAGGTAAACCCGTGACGACGAGGCCCCACGCGCTCGGTATCCACTTTACACTCAGCACAGCTTTGCAACAACTCGATCGCCTGATCACACCACAGCACCTGATTATGAGCATCTCGTATGCCGGCATCAAGCACCAGTGCAACACCACGAGCACGGACGTTCAGTGCCTCAATGATGAGATAACTTTTTGCTTTGATACGCTCATAGAGAGCGAGGTTGGCCGCCATGTAGGCTCGGCGAGATTGCACCTCGTCAAGCAGTATGAGTGCGTTGTCGGGGGTTAAGTTATACAGCTTGATCAACAGCTCATCTTTGGCTGGTCGCACTTTAGAGCTGCTCTCAACCCAAGTGTGTAGCTCTTCTAGACCACGTGAAGTCAGCTCGTAAAGTGTTTTGTCCGGTCGACGTTCCTGGGCTACGCTGCGCGAATGCACCCATCCCTGCTGACTCAAGATCTTTAGCTCGCGGTAAATCTGCTGGTGTGAGGCATGCCAAAAAAATCCGAGCGAAGTATCGAATCTTTTGGCTAGTTCATAGCCAGTAAGTTCGTCTTCGGTGAGCGCTGTCATGATGGCGTAAGCTAGGGACATAGACACACATTTGGGTCACGGAGGTGTGGACTCATTATGCAATTTGTTGCATAGTTGAACAACCCTAACTCACGCAAGAGGAACTTATGAGCCTTCCCGCAATTTTAAAAGACACGGTCAGAATACCCGCAATCGCATCACCATTATTCATCATATCGAACCCCAACCTTGTGATTGCTCAGTGCAAAGCAGGCATGATTGGCTCGTTCCCCTCTCTGAATGCCCGTCCACTCGAGGTCTTAGATGAGTGGCTGACTCGGATCAAGTCAGAGCTGGCAGCCCACGATGCCGCTCACCCTGAATCACCCTCGGCACCCTATGCGGTTAACCTGATCGTGCACGGATCAAACGATCGTTTAATGGCTGATCTAGAGTTATGCGTCAAGCACGAAGTCCCCATCATCATTACTTCGCTAGGTGCTAAGCCAGAGATTAACGAAGCGATTCACAGCTATGGTGGCATCGTATTGCACGACATCATCAACAATAAATTCGCCAAAAAAGCGATAGAGAAAGGCGCCGACGGCCTAATTGCTGTTGCAGCGGGTGCCGGTGGTCATGCAGGCACCCTATCGCCGTTTGCACTCGTGCAAGAGATCCGTGAGTGGTTCGATGGGCCCTTGCTGCTATCGGGCTCTATTGCCACAGGCGATGCGATACTGGGTGCACAAGCGATGGGAGCCGATATGGGATACATCGGATCAGCCTTTATTGCCACCAAAGAGGCCAACGCTGATGAGGGCTACAAGCAAGCTATCGTCGACTTTGGTGCCGATGACATTGTCTATAGCAATTTGTTTACCGGAGTGCATGGGAACTATTTAAAACCCTCTATCAAGGCGGCGGGTCTAGATCCCGACAACTTGCCGGTGAGCGATCCCTCCGCCATGAACTTTGGCTCGGGCGGCAACACTGATGCTAAAGCTTGGAAAGACATCTGGGGCTGCGGTCAGGGAATCGGCGCCGTCAAACAGATTGAAGGTGCCGGCGAGCGCGTTGGACGTTTGATTGCTGAATATCACGCCGCGAAAGCACGTCTCGCCGCGATGTAATTCGAAGGGCCATCGGAGTGGCATTCTCAGCTCCGATGGCCCTAAGTTTCAGGGCACAGCGGGTATTCGCAGACACGAGTGCACAGCAGTCCTAGCTTTTCAGTCCTCGGTCCATACCCGAGGGCCGAATTCCAAACTTCTCAGTCCCGAGCCTGAAGTTCTCAGTTCGAAGCCCTAGGCTCATAACTCATCCGCTCTGTCCTAAGTTCGCAATTGTCGCTTCGAAGCGGCATTCGCAAGTGTCTCAAGCGCACGCTCGGTATCATCCCACCCGATACAGGGGTCTGTGATGCTCTGACCGTAGCAAAGAGACTGCATATCAACGAAGTCTTGGCGACCCTCCACAAGGTTGCTCTCAATCATAACGCCAAAAATAGACTCATTACCCCGCTCAACCTGTGCTGCGATGTCATTGATCACATCGCGCTGTCGCGCAGGGATTTTTCTTGAATTGGCGTGGCTTGCATCGATCATGAGTTTCGTCGGTAAGCCGGCTTTCTGAAGCATTTTGGTCGCATCATCGACCGAGAACATGTCGTAGTTGGGGTGGGACCCGCCGCGGAGAATCAAATGGCAGTCAGGGTTGCCCTCGGTCTGAAAAATTGCCGAATGTCCCTGTTTGGTGACCGACAAAAAATGATGCGCATGAGCAGCCGATTGAATGGCATCGATCGCAATCTGAACATCTCCATTGGTCCCATTTTTAAAACCCACCGGACAAGATAATCCAGAAGCGAGCTCACGGTGTGTTTGACTTTCGGTTGTGCGCGCACCAATGGCACCCCAAGCCACCAGATCTGCCAAGTACTGCGGGCTGATTAAATCGAGATACTCAGTGCCAGCAGGCAAACCAAGTTCAGCCAAATCAGCCAGTAGCTGACGCGCTAACCCAAGACCCTTATTAATTTGGAACGTATCGTTCAAGTCCGGGTCATTGATCAGCCCTTTCCAGCCGACGGTCGTGCGGGGCTTTTCGAAGTAGACCCGCATAACCACGTGCAACTCATTGATATATCGCGGTGCGAGCTCCGCTAAGCGTTGGCCGTAATCACGTGCGGCCAACGGATCATGGATGGAACACGGGCCCACGACCACCGCTAATCGTTTATCCGCACCCGATAATATGGCATGCAAAGACTGGCGTGAGCTGTTCACTGTCGCCGCTGCTTTATCGGAAGTTGGAATCGC
>DOVB01000078.1 GCA_003520285.1 Halieaceae bacterium | reverse complement strand
GCCTTGGGATACTACCAAGAACCCTCTAAGCGTGAGGTGGGATTCGTGATCGGCTTGATTGCCACCGTAATATGTTTACTGGGCACCGGTTATGGTCTCGTGATTACGCTGATTGGCTGATTGGCTGATTGGCTAATCGGCTAATTGGCTAATTGGCTAATTGGCTAACGGGCTAACGGGCTAACGGGCTAAGTGGCTCAGTAGGGTGTCTGTCATTTCTGCGGTGGATGCCATGCCCCCCAAATCTCTCGTCACAATGTCGCCCGCTAATGTCGCCTGTATCGCACTGATAATGGCGTCTGCGGCTTGATGGTGTGCACTGTCTGTATTGCGACTGTACTTTAGCAGCATGGCGGCTGACCAGATCGCGCCAATGGGGTTGGCGATACCTTGCCCCGCGATATCCGGCGCACTCCAGGCCTCTTATCGATGATTAACAGGGGCAATCCAAAAAGGCTCGTGCACTCCGCGTGCTTATCAGTGCTGATGTCCACCGGGCCCATGCGCGTGGCCATGCGCAATCTCGTCAGCTGAGGCCTCTCTAACATTAACGATCGAGATTTTGAAGCACAGGGTCAAGCCTGCGAGTGGGTGATTGGTATCGAGATCAACATTGAACTTGCCTGCTTTGATGATAGTTGCAGGCTTGGGTCCCGATTGCGTATTAATTTGAACCGTGAGCCCCGGACGCAAATGCTTGGGCGGATTCAATAGGTGTTTGATGGGCACACGTTGCTGTTTGTTCGACTGTTTCTCGCCGTAGGCGTCTTTGGGCTCTAGTGTTACTTCCAACTCATCGCCTTCGGATTTCCCCTCTAGAGCGATTTCTAGGCTGGGCATGATATTCCCATGACCATGCAAATAGAGCGCTGGCTCTGCCTCGGTATTGCTCTCTAATACGTCACCATTGATATTGGATAATACGTAGTTGAAGGTGACGACGCTGTTGCGCTCTATTGGCATTGGAAAACCCTTTCAGAAAAGGGAAGCAGTGTATCACTGAATCACCGTTTTCGGATGCACCCATGGCTCGATAATGCTGTTTCAAATTGGTGCAAAAGAACATTTTTGCGCTATAAATTAGTGCATTTTTGATTTTTTTGAACCAAAACTGGATTTAAGAAATACGAGTATTAAACTCAGACAAAAATAATAGAGAAGGAATGAGTATGTCGCTGTTTCATTGCTGTCGTTTGACAATCCTGTCGCTGTTGCTCTTTTCATCTGCAGTGCAAGCCGAGGTTTCAGCCGGTGATACTGCATGGGTGCTGTCATCAACCGCCTTAGTATTACTGATGACGATCCCAGGCTTGTCGTTATTTTATGCGGGACTGGTGCGCTCTAAAAATGTGCTGTCAGTGTTGATGCAATGTTTTGCTCTGACTGGACTAATGTCATTGCTCTGGTTTGCTCTCGGTTACACGCTCGCCTTTGGCAGTCATGACGAGCAGGGGCCCTGGATTGGCGATCTTGGCAACGTTTTCCTCATGGGTGTAACGGCAGAAAGTACCTCTGGCTCTATTCCCACAATGGCTTTCGTGATGTTCCAAATGACTTTTGCGGTGATCACACCGGCGCTGATTGTCGGTGGATTCGCGGAGCGCATGCGATTCTCATCTATGCTTTTGTTCAGTTCACTCTGGATGCTATTGGTTTACGCACCAGTGTGCCATTGGGTTTGGGGTGGCGGTTGGCTGGGTAGTGCAGGTTTACAGGATTTCGCCGGTGGTACCGTGGTACATATCACTGCCGGTGTGGCAGCGATTGTTGCCGCCCTGGTGATAGGGCCGAGAAAAGGTTATGGAACGCAACCATTGCCCCCACACAATCTCACTATGACAGTCACAGGCGCCGGATTGCTGTGGGTCGGATGGTTTGGTTTCAATGGCGGATCAGCGCTCGCAGCAGATTCGAGTGCCGCGCAAGCAATACTCGTGACTCATTTATCGGCCTCAGCTGGTGCTCTTGCGTGGATGGGGATGGAGTGGCTTCGACATGGTAAGCCCTCGGTTCTGGGTATTGTGACTGGTATGGTGGCTGGACTTGGCAGTATTACTCCTGCGTCCGGATCGGTGGGTCCGGCAGCGGCAGTTTTGATTGGTTTGAGCGGTGGTGTCGTGTGCTATTACGCGACGCTTTATATCAAGTTGAAGCTGATGATCGACGACAGTCTAGACGTGTTTCCGGTGCACGGTGTCGGTGGCGTTTTGGGTACTCTGTTAGCAGGTGTATTTTGTGCGCCAGCGTTGGGTTTATTTTCAGGCAATGGCTTCTCAGACGGTATTTCTTCAATCGGTGGACAGGTATCGGTCCAAGCCCTTGGGGTCATGGCAACACTGGTATACACAGCGATAGCAAGTTACTTGGTGTTGAAATTAGTTGATGCCGTCCTTGGTTTGCGCATGGACTCCGACGATGAAACCCAGGGTCTCGATCTGGTGCTGCATGATGAGCGAGGTTATGACCTCTAGCGGCTAAGACACTTTGCTGCTCACCCGTGTGCCGAGAGGCACGCGGGTCATTCGTGCTCGCAGGGCGTTCTCCGCATTAGTCATGGACTGTCAGACTCGCTCAAAGTAGACTTCTCACTGAGCAAGACTTCTGCAGGTTGACGTGCATTGCGTTACACTGATGCCTCGATGCAGAGGTCTCTATGGGGCCACAAGTCAGCGCTTAGGAGAGCACCAAATCCGTGTCTAAAGACAACATGATTCCACTCGTTCAAGTGAGTAGCGGCGAAAAATACACCACTGCACAGGGTTTCAAAGCCATCAAAGATGGGGTCAAGAAAACCACTGCGCTGTATGAGCCACTTAAGAAACCGCAGTGGCTGCGTGTCAGAGCGCACGGTGGAGCGAAGTACGAGTCGGTCAAGAATATTGTGCACTCCCACGGCTTAGCGACGGTCTGCGAAGAGGCTAAGTGCCCCAATATGAGTGAATGTTGGAGTCGAGGCACGGCGACTATTATGTTGATGGGCGATGTCTGCACACGCGCATGTCGCTTTTGCTCAGTCAACACCGGTAATCCGAAAGGCTGGCTCGATCCCCAGGAGCCCGATAATACAGCTCGATCGGTGCAGCTCATGGGGTTGAATTACGTCGTGCTGACCTCGGTGAATCGCGATGATTTACCTGACGGTGGAGCTGCACATTACGCAGCGTGTGTTCGAGCGGTTCGTGAGCAAAACCCCGATACGGCGGTAGAAGCACTCACTCCAGATTTCTTGGGTGATCTCAGTGCGGTCGAGGTGGTGGTGGATTCTGGGTTGCAAGTTTTCGCTCAGAACATTGAAACGGTCGAGCGTCTGACGCATCCTGTTCGAGATCCAAGGGCAGGGTATCAACAAACGCTCGATGTACTAGCGCATGCCAAGCGCCATAACCCCAAAGTTCTGACCAAAACGAGCTTAATGCTGGGTCTTGGTGAGAGACGCGATGAGGTCGAGCAATGCCTAGACGATTTGCGTGCAGTGGATGTCGATGTTGTGACCTTTGGGCAATACTTGCAACCGACTCGCAATCATTATCCGATTGATCGTTACCTCACGCCTGAAGAGTTCGAAGAGTATCGGCAGCTGGGTCTGAGCAAGGGTTTTCTCGAGGTCGTATCAGGCGTCATGGTGCGTTCGAGTTATCGCGCTGAACAAGTCCTGGCGGGCAATAACGTGGGTCTGGGTGTTGATTAAAGAGCCCCAGCCGCACTAACCACAGAGTGAGACGAAACCGATGCCTGCAGCGTTTAAAACGATAGGACTACTGGGTCGCAGTCACGACGAAGAGTTTACCCAATTACTTGTTGACCTATTGCAGCTCCTGCACGAGCGCGGCTACGAGGTGATCGTTGA
>DOVB01000283.1:1729-8982 GCA_003520285.1 Halieaceae bacterium | reverse complement strand
CTCATTGAAACATTAGCGAGCTATGGGCACACCCCTGCCGTATTCTTAAGCGCCAGTGCCATCGGATGGTATGGCAATCGCGATACCATCAAACTTGACGAGGCATCGAGCGGTGGAGAGGGTTTCGCTGCAGATTTGTGTGAACAGTGGGAAGCCAGCGCGCAGCGCGCCAAAGACAAGCTACAATCGCGGGTGATCACCCTGCGTTTGGGCGTTGTTCTTGATCGTTCTGGCGGCGCCTGGCCCCAGCTAATCCTGCCGTTCAAGTTGGGTTTGCAAAATTGGCCCGGTTCAGGCCATCAGGTCTTAAGCTGGATTCATCGCCAAGATGCCGTGGCCGCGATAGAATTTTGCTTGGCCAGTGACCTGATCGGTGCGGTTAATGTCACTGCGCCGCTACCCGTGACCTACCGTGAGCTCGCTGCCGCCATCGCCAGCCACAAACGGCTTTGGCTTACAGCGCCAATCCCAGCCTGGGCGATGCGCATCATGCTCGGCGAGATGGCCGATGAACTCCTGCTAAGTGGGCAGTATGTCGTGCCGAACAGGCTCACGCTGGCAGGATTTGAGTTTGAATACGCCGATATTGAAACTGTGCTGAGCGCGCTGCTGCGTTAGTCGCGACACCTAGGGCTAAATTCCTGTGCTCCAACACTAATCGTAGAATAAAAAAAACCCCGAGCAAGCTCGGGGTTTTTTGTTCTAACTCTTTCTAGATCTTACAGTGTGCCTGGCAATACCCAACCAGCCCACCATGGATCTGAACCGTCGGGATCTACCGCACCAATGTAATCGGTCGCATCCAAGTAGTCGGGGTCAGCCACCGACTCAGAGAAGGTACCGTTGATCGCAGTCCAATCAAGTGGTGCCAAGCCAGACGCTTCAGGCGCCAACGACTCGTACAGTGAACCCAAAGCCGCTGGTACCGCACTCACTGTCGTGGTATCAAAGGTCACGTTCGAGCTCGACAAAGTACCTTGATCAGCTTCGCCTACACCGCAGTCTTGGATCCAGTTGTTGATCACAAGCGCGGTATTCACGAGGCTAACCGAATCAGCACCTGCCACGTTGATACATGTGGTGAGTGGTGTCTCATTCGTTGCAGCAACCGTAACAACCGCATTGTGGAAGAAGCCGCCTGAGCCCGCTTTGAAGTTCAAAATGTAAGCGTCATCAGCCGCTTTCTTGTCAGCCACAATGGTCAAGTTTGCAACCGTTGGCTTCGACAAGAAGAGGTTGGTACCTTGCGTATCCATCTCGAAAGCTTCACCAGAACCATTAGGTGACTGCTTCACGATGATGTACTGTAGGTTACCTTGGTAGCCTTCATCCCAATCGACTGAATCGTCGAGGTTGTTGGTGAACACGCCATACTTGAGGTTCACAGTGCCGCCGTAGAACTCGATGCCGTCGTCCGAGTTACCTTGTACTTGGATGTACTCCATCACCGTGCCATTACCCACACCGATCAAAGAGATACCGTTAATCTCGTTACCAGGTGCAAATTCATAGCCACCTTCAGCCACGACAACATAGCGAAGTGTTCCACTGCTGTCTGCTGGATCGTAGCCACCGGCGAAGCCCGATTCACCCTCTGAATCGATGTTACATACAGTACCGCCTTCAGTGCACTCGTTATGCGGTGCGTAGCCGTGCAGGATTAAACCACCCCACTCACCGGCACCGTCGTACCCTTCGTCATCTGAACTGAAGATAATAGGCGCTGACTTAGTACCTAAGGCTTCGATCTTGCTGCCGCGCGTGATGATCAAGTTGGCAAACGTACCGGTTTTACCTTTGATTTCAACACCCGCCTCAATCGTTAAGGTCACGCTATCCACTGGTGTGCCACCAGCGAGTGCACCACCTTCTTGAATCTCTTCATTACCATTACCAACGGTCACTCGGCCAACCATCAGGTAATCCACACCAGCATTCAAGGTCAGATTAGATCCAATGTTTGCAGGCAGTTGGCACAGACCCTCTTCGACTTCCGTGGTTCCGGCTGGGCAAGTAGCAGCAGCGATTTCAGGCACGCCGACACTACCTTCAACGGTCCAGCCAGCCCACCAGACATTGGTACCACTGGGGCTAACCGCACCCATGAAGGGCACAGAATCGAGGAAGTCAGGCTTTGCAGTAGACTCGGGGAAGGCATCGTTAATCGCCGCCCAATCTGTCGCAGTGATAACTGCCTCAGGTGCTTGTGACGCAAGATTCGCATCTAAGTCAGCAAAAACCGCTTTGATTGAATCGTTGTCTAATCCTGAGACATTGGCCAAGGTACCTCTGTCGCCCAAGCCAGCGGCACAGTCTTGAATCCAGTTATTCAAGACCAGAGCGCTACCAACCAGCGCCTGAGAATCTGCACCGTTGACGTTAACGCATCGTGTTAATGGCGTTGCGTTATCAGCAGCAACAGTCACAACTGTATTGTGGAAGAACCCGCCTGAGCCGGCCTTGAAGTTCAAGATGTACTCGTCATCTGCCGCTTTCTTGTTCGCAATAATAGTCACGTTAGACAGCGTTGGCTTCGACAAGAACAGGTCAGTACCCTGAGTATCCATCTCAAACGCCTCACCAGAACCATTGGCAGACTGCTTCACGATGATGTACTGCAAGTTACCCTGATAGCCTTCGTCCCAATCAACTGAGTCGTCAAGGTTATTCGTGAAAACACCGTATTTAAGGTCTACGGTACCGCCGTAAAACTCAATACCGTCGTCTGAGTTGCCTTCAACTTGGATGTACTCCATGGTGGTACCGGCACCAACGCCCACCAAAGAAATACCGTTAATTTCGTTACCAGGAGCGAATTCGTAGCCGCCTTCTGCAACCACGACATACTTCAGCATACCGCTGTTGTCATCGGCATTATAACCGCCAGCGAAGCCTGACTCACCCTCTGAATCGATATTACAAATCGTACCGCCTTCAGCACACTCATTGTGTGGTGCAAAGCCGTGTAGGATCAAACCACCCCACTCGCCTGCGCCAGACAGACCAGCATCATCCGAGCTAAACACAATCGGCTTGTCTGCTGTTCCAGCGGCCATAATCTTGCTGCCACGAGTAATCACTAAGTTGGCAAACGTACCCGTTTGACCATAGACATTGACGCCTGGCTCAATGGTCAGGGTCACATTCTGAAGTGCCGACCCATCGGCCAAAGTATCGCTATCCGTTAGCTCACCATTACCATTACCGACGGTAACGCGCCCGGTCATTAAGTAGTCAACGCCAGCAACTAAAGTCGCGTCGGCGCTAATAGTGCTAGGAAGCACACACTTGCCGTCGGCCGCTTCAGTTGTAAAAGCAGGACACTCGACGGTCGGGTCGGTGGTACCACCCGTATCAGTTCCTGTGTCGCCACCACCCGTATTGGTCGTAGTGGTATTGTTGCTGTTAGTCACATCGTTGCTCGAAGTCGGGGCGTCAATATTGATCGTCGCCTCGTCTCCTTCAGAGCAACCTTGCAGACCACCCAAGGCGCCTAGCGCTAATAACGCTGCGGCCATTTGCTTTTTCATTGTTACACTCCTCATAGAATTACACCTATTGACACCGCTCATCTTAAAACTTCCAGTCAACTCCAACCGAAACCGAAACACCTTTTTCATAGCGCTGGAACACGCCACCACCTTGCGTGTACTCGTAGTCGGCATTTAATAAATTGGCCAACTTAGCCTTTAACACACCGCGCTCAGAGAAATCCCACCGATACACAATGTTGAGATCCAACCGCGGCTCGAAGATCACATCTGGCGCTCCAGACACACCAACGTCAGCAATTGACTCACCACTTTGATTCAACAATAGAGTCAACTGCTGGCCCGATATAAAATTGTCATAGCCAACCACCAAGTTGGCGGTATATTCCGGTTGACCCTGCAAGGGCCGACCCGTCTGGCCACCAAAGGTCACCTCAGATTCGATAACCGCGGTATTGAAAGACACAAAGATTGAGTCGTCGTAGTCGTCTCCCAACATAAATTCTTTTCGGCCCTCGATTTCAAAACCGTATAGCTCTGCGCTATCTGAGTTGGTAAAGGTTCTCGAGTTTCCAGCAGTACCCGACGCGGGCTGCACAACACGCTCGATGGGCTTGTCGAAGTCTTTGTAGAATAGCGCTACCGATAAACTATCCTGCTCATCGAAATACCACTCCCAACGCAGGTCTGCGTTAAGAATGGATGAGATTTCTAAGAAGGGATTACCGCGTACCCGGAAGTTAAACTCGGTATCGTAGAAGGTCGCATTAGCGGCTTCTTTAAAGTCAGGACGCGCCACAGTTTCAGACACCGCAAAGCGCAGCTGGTGGGAATCATTAATGAACCAATTCACCCCCAGGCCGGGCAGAACAGAGCTCTCATCGATGCGCGACTCAACCGCATCCTGAGTGCCCTGCAACGAGAACGTTTCCGTCGTTTGCTCGTAGACTTCATAACGCGCACCCAACAACACCTGCCACGATGAGTTGAACGTGTGATCCAAAGAGATATAGGCGCTACTGTAATCGAGCTCAGCATCGTAGCTGTCGCTAGCGAGCGTTTTATCAACGAAAGTGAAACCGTCGTTGGGGTTGTCCGAAATCGTATCGGTCTCGGGGTCAACGCCCGCAAAAATAACCTCTGAGATCAGCAGGTTGTCTGTGTTTAGAAGATCATCTCTCGCTTGGTTGATATTAAAACCATAGGTTTTAGATTCAGATTCACGCTCTCTCATAATCTGCCCAAAGCCAAACTTGAGCGTTGAAAAAGCGTCGCCATCGTCGAATAAATCCCACGTAAAATCGAAGCTAGCGTCCAGATTTTCGTCGGTCAATTCGTCGTAGCGTTTAAATACGACGCCGGGCTCTACGAAGAAGCCGTTCAATGCGACGCTCTGATTATCGTTAAGTTGGTCGAAGTCGAATCCGGCTTTCAAAGACTCAGCACTGGTCTGAGACTGAGAAGCACGGAACTCTGACTCTCGTCTTGCCGGAGCATCACGGCGTGCTTGGCTGCCCGTGAACTGCCAGTCCAGGAAGAAAGATCCTGAGTCATTCAGCGAATGCGACCCCACGATCTGTTGTGATATGAACTGCCGCTCCACCCACTCGATGCTTTGTCGATAGACGGCTTGGCGCTCATCGCCCTCCTCACCTATCGACCGCTCGACACTACTCTCGGTCACACGAGAGACCAGCGTATTGCTCTCTAATGTGGTATCGCCAAAGTTCCAACCGATCGCGAGCAGACCACTCGCCTCGATTTCGTTTTTAACGCTCTGATAAACAAAGTTATCAAGGATTTCACCCGTTGGCGTATAGCTGTTACGAACACCATTATCGCGATGTGTCCACGAATTTGAGAAATTGACGGCAGCGAAATACCCTACTTCGTGCTCGCCAAAATAAAACAGGTCGCCGTAGTCCGCCCCAACGTCGATATCCGGTGCTGCCGTCGACAAATCTAAATCAAAATCCTCTGCCAGCAAGACCGCTCCGACGCGCCGGAGCTCTCCCTCGATACTGTCATTCAGCTCGAAGCTGGTACCATTCTTGGTGTCTTCAACTCGCCCTAAATTCAGTGCTTGAGCGATGATATTGATCGACGCGGGCTCTGAACGCTCATTAGCGTCCCATCCGATGAAGTCAAAGTTACCATCGACGGGGTCTACTGCCACATCACTACCAATCAGACCTGCAACGCCACCAAAACCCAGCGAAACACTACCACCTGGCTCATCTGGGAACGTCTTGGTATTGATCACCAAGTTACCACCAGTACTCTCACCTGGCATGAAACTCAAGAAAGTCTTTTTGATATCAAGCTGATTCACAAAGCTGCTTGGGAATAAATCTAGAGGCACGGTTCGCTTCGAAGGATCGGTACTTGGAAGCGTTGATCCGTTCAGCGTTGAGGTAATATAGCGACCACCCAAACCCCTGATAAATATGAATTTATCATCTTGTACACTGATACCAGGAACCCTCACAACAGCAGCCGCAACGTCGGCATCTGAGAATCTCACCAACAGCTCGTTATCCATGGTGTCTACGATACTGGTGGTATCGCGCTCTGACACTTCCATGCCTGCCGGATTGAAGACGCCCATGACAACCACTTCTTCAATCTGAGGTAGTGCAATGTCGACAGCAGAGTCGTCTGAGGGCAAATCAAATCGCACTGAACGCGTTACGCCGCCCAACACCCGCAGCGTCTTTTCTGACTCTCCGAGACTTACTGTGACTGGGCCACGGGCCAACTCGATCTCAGCTGTGCCCTGGCTATTCGTCGATACAGCACCCGCGCCCGACACCATAACAATCTGGTTGGGAGCACCGCGCCCCCCTTTCGACACTTGGATTACGAGAGTGCCACGTGCAACGTCCCGCTTGTCCGCAACACTTGAAACTGGAGAATAAACATCGAGGTAATGCTCGAAGCCGCTATCACCCAGCGTGACCACTAAGTCTGTGAGCTGCCCCGCACCAACAGAAAAACGAAGCACCTTCTCAGTGTCGCCAAACTGCAGCGCAACCACTTGGCCACCTGGCTCAAGATCAAGCAGCGCGCTGCCGTCTCGAGCAGTTAAACCAGCAACTTCGCCGTTGATAGACACTTCAACACCGCTGAGTGCACCGCTTTGATCGTAGGCTTGAACAGCGAGTTCTCCGTCGGCTCCTGCCTTTACCGCCGAGAGGGCCAGTATCACGCTTACGATGACGCGCCTAAACGATGCTAAGTTACCCATTCTTTTTGCCACTCCCGTTGCGGTGAAGATCGCTATTAGTCCGAGATATGCTATAGGGTAATTACTACAGAACTGTGACCGGTTGAGTCTTTTATGACATCAGGAAAGATTTTCAAACTGCGGACAAGTCGATGATTTTGTGATTTATTTTGTTTTTCACGATTCGGAAATATGACAAAGACGTGACAGAAATCAAAAAAACCTGTGCCACCCATTGGGCTCTGATGGTAGCGCTAAAGTTTGGCGATAAAGCGATCTAGCGCATTGGCAAACGTCATTCGATCACGCTGAGACAAAAGAGGCGGCCCCCCTGTTTGAACGCCAGAACTCCGCATTGACTCCATAAAGTCACGCATGTTCAGGCGGGCCTTAATATTGGCCTTAGAGAGCTCTTCCCCGCGCAGATTGATAACCACACCACCGGCATCAATGACATCATTGGCCAAAGGAATATCGTTGCTGATGACTAAGTCTCCGGTCTCAACATTCGAGACAATATGGTCATCGGCGACGTC
>DOVB01000283.1:0-1562 GCA_003520285.1 Halieaceae bacterium | reverse complement strand
TGCGCGACTTTAATAATGATATCTCGCATGGGTCGCGGGCAGGCATCTGCATCAACCCAAATCTTACTCATCTAGCCCTCGCAGCCTGTGCGCGCATTTCCTGCACCATCTTTGGTGCGACCCAAAGCGAAGTCAATAACAGGATCGAAACAGGTACACCAGTGATCACGATGAAACTTTGCAGAGCACTGATACCGCCTGCCCCAATCGTCACCAAAATCATCGCCACGATACCCATCATTAATCCCCAAAAGACCCTTAAGGCAGTGCTCGGATGCTCGTGCCCAGTCATTGCCATCGCTATAGAATAAGTCATTGAATCACCGGTTGTCGCCACGAATACAGTTGTGAGGATCAAAAATAACAATGAGACCACAAAGCCGTTTGGAAGTTGTTGAGTGATCGCAAGCAAGGCACCCGGCAGATTAAAGCCCTCAAATGCCGTCGCTATGGACCCGGGATTCTCAATCTCGAAACCGATCCCTGCTCCACCAATAATGGTAAACCAAACCGTCGTTACCACCGGGGCACCGACGCTGAGCAGCATAATCAACTCTCTTATCGTTCGACCTTTTGAAATTCTGGCGATAAAAATCGCCATCATTGGTCCATAGCCAATAAACCAGCCCCAAAAAAATACAGTCCAACTCTCGAGCCACACTGCGTCTGCACGAAACGTGGCCATTCCTACAAACTCGGTCATGTAAACGCCAACAGACTGCAGATATTGATCCGCTAGAAATGCCGTGGGACCCATAGTAACAACGTAGGTCATCAGCAGAAGACCCAGAACCACATTAAGAGTGCTAAGCCACTGGATTCCGCGCGTCACTCCGGTAATGGCCGATGCTGTGTAGACCGCCATTAAACAACCGATAATACCGAGTCGAAGTGATATTCCATCTGCCCAGCCGAATAACTCCGACAGGCTATAACTGAGTTGAAGTCCTAAAAACCCGATAGGACCTACGGTGCCCGCAATCACGGCTACGATACAAAATGCATCAACAATGCCACCCGCGAATCCTGTGAGAATACGATCGCCCAGTAACGGATAGAGCAGCGTCCGCGGCTTCAAAGGCAGACCTTTATCGTAATGCAAGTGCATCAGAGTGATCGCGGATAGACTGCCAAGGATACTCCAGGCCAGAAATCCCCAATGCATAAAACTCTGCGCGAGCGCCGCCGAGGCCGCCTGACTCGATCGCGGTGTTACGTCAAAATACGGTGGCGTATTCAAAAAGTGTGCTATCGGCTCTGCCGCGGCCCAAAACACACCACCGCCGGCCAACAGCGTACACATAATCACGGCAACCCATTTAAAGGTCGAAAGCTCCTGTGTGCTGCCGCCCAGCCTGATGCGCCCTGCTCCACTCAGTGCAATACTCATGGCGACCCCAAAAGTGGCAAGCATCAATAGCTGCCAGAACGCACCAAAGACGCTAGATGCCAGGTGCGCACCAGCGCGAACCGAGTGCGCCAGCGCATCCAAATCGATTAGCGCCGCGATGACGAAAGCCGCGATAAAGCCAGCACTCAGCAAAAATACGGGGACATCGACG
>DOVB01000053.1 GCA_003520285.1 Halieaceae bacterium | reverse complement strand
AAGTCACTTGATGAGCGAGAAATATCCTACTTTGTTCAGTCCGGTTACGCTGGGTGGGTACACCTTGCGCAATCGGATTTTGCACGCCTCGATTGTCACCAAGTACGTGAGCGGTGGAAAGCCGACTGAAAAGCTTCTGAATTATTATCGGTCACGGGCCATGGGCGGAGCGGCAGGTATTATTACTGAACCTATCGCGATGACCCGCTACAACCGCATACCTACTCGGCTAAGAGCCTGGGATGATCAGGGCTTGGATAACTTGAAGCGCGTAGCGGATACCGTCAATAATGAGGGCGCCGTATTGCTCGGGCAAGTGCAAGACTCCGGTCGAGGGCGTCATTCTGTGGGGCGCAACGATGGCGCAGTCGGTGCCTCAGCTTTGCCTGATGACTTAAGTTGGACGGTACCTGCCGTTCTGAGTGTGGCTGAAATTCAAGACATGACTAACGACTGGGCTGAAGCCTGCGTACGCTTGCAGCGAGCCGGTTTCGCAGGTGTTGAAATTTCCGCTGGACATGGACATCTGTTCCATCAGTTTTTGTCACCTTGGTCGAACGAACGTGAAGACGAGTACGGAGGCGATCTTGCAGGGCGCACTCGTTTGTTGCGTGAGCTGGTGACAGAGATACGCTCACGATGCGGTTACCCATTTATTATTGGGTTAAAGTTACCGGGCGACGATGGTGTGCCGGGTGGCATTGATTTACCCATGGCGCGCGACATTACCGAATGCATGGCGCATCAAAGCGATGAGTTCGATTACTGGACGTGGGCTTGGGGAGCACATGCCCGGTCATTATACAAACATTTACCCGATGCTCATTCCGAGAGGCATCCGTATTTAGCCGATATAGCGATGCTCAGAGCGGTAGCACCTTCGGTAGCGTCGGGAGCCATAGGGTATATAACCGATCCAAACGAATGCGAAACTGCATTAACGGATGGCACCGCCGACCTCGTATTCTTGGGCCGGCCGTTGATTACTGACCCTGCGTTTCCCAATAAAGCCAAGGCCGATAACGAAGCCGATATTCGCTACTGTGTCTCGTGCAATACGTGTTGGCGCAGCATTATAGATGGCAGTGGTCTGGAATGTGACAACAATCCGCGAGTGGGCGTTGCGGATGAAGTTGACTGGCAACCCATTCGGGTGGCAAGCGCGAAGCGTGTTGTGGTGGTCGGCACAGGTGTCGCGGCTCTAGAGGCGGCTTACACTGCGGCGAAATGCGGACACAAGGTTCAAGTATTAGGTGATCATGAAAAGCTGGGGGGCAAGACTCGGTTACATGCCGAGTTACCGGGTGGGGAAAACCTGTCTAGCGTTTACGACTACCAATATCTGATGGCGAAGCGGTCGGGCGTAGAATTTCTTCTCGGGCATCAAGCGACAGAAGATGATGTGCTGACCTGCCAGCCAGACGTGGTTTTGCTGGCGACTGGTTCGCGTTCAAGTGTGCCGAAATGGCTGAATAATGATTGGGCTGAATCGGGGTTGATTCCCAGTGTCCGAGAAATTGCGCCTCAACTGCTTGCCCGTAGTGACGTTACGCCCGGTAGGGCCGTTCTGATTGATCAAGACCAAACGGAAATGACTTACGCTGTCGCCGAACTCCTCGCTAAGCGATTTGAGTCCGTGACTCTTGTCACTGTGCGTGAACGTATAGCGCACGATGTGTCTTTGATAAATCGGCAGGGAATTTATCAACGCTTGCACGACCTCGGAGTCGAACTCAGGTTAAATTGCGAGCTAAAAAGTTTGGATAGCCTCGAGGACGGTGTGCTGCAACTCCACAACGTTTATAACGGCGCTATTGAAGAGATCGACGACTTTTCAGTCATCATTCATGCCAGTTCACGAGTGCCAAACGATCAGTTACTCAAGCCCCTTCGCGATCAGGGGATTCATGTGATTCCGATAGGAGATTGTCACGCCCCGCGATCGCTTCTTGCTACGACGCGCGAGGCCTACCAAGTGGCAAGCGCTATAGTCTAACTCTACATCTCATGAGTCCCCAGTGCGTAGGAGCCAGGGTTGGGGGAGGCTTAGGATTTCTTTGATATCGATTCGATGCCAAAAGGTGGCGAGTGCCACCGCGTAAACACATGCATTATTAGACCAAGCGCCAAAGTCGCCGCTAGCACCAAACCGGTACCGAGTTGCTCGGCGTACCAAAGTAGCGCGGTAACTGCGATTAAACACAGCATAAAGCTCGCTGTGGCAACTGCCCGTTGTGGTCCCGTTGACTCTGGTTCGTATTTAATAAAGTCGATATCAAACTGAGATTCAGGTTTGGATTGTGCGTGCCACTCCGGCCCTTTCCACCACAACGCCAGTTTGTTGCCCAAGCCTCGGGTAGCGCGCATCTCGGCGAAGCGGTCGCGGTACACCTGCAGGTTCGCGACAAGTGGGCTCCAGTTGTGTAAATGCGAGCGCGTACCGTAGCGGCAGGGGTCGTTATCATCTTCTTCTTGGAAGGTTCCGAACAGTCGGTCCCACAGAATCAAAATGCCGCCATAGTTTTTGTCGAGGTAGGCATCATTCACTGCGTGATGCACTCGGTGGTTTGACGGCGAGCAGAAGACTCGATCAAACCATCCCAGCTTGCCCACTTGCTCGGTATGAACCCAGTATTGATACAGCAAGTTTATTAACCCAGCGACGCCCACGACTTCGGGTGGAAACCCGAGTAAGGCAAGGGGTAGGTAAAAAATCCAGCCAAACATCCAGCCGGTGCTGGTTTGGCGCAGCGCCGTTGATAAGTTGTAGTCTTCGCTTTGGTGGTGCACAGCATGCGCCGCCCAAAATAAGGTAATTCGATGACCCGCGCGGTGATTCCAATAGTAGGCCAAGTCGTACAAGACAATGGCCGCGACCCAAACCCATAAGGCGTCCGCTGACAGCGGTGACACGGCCAAATGCGGATAGGCCATGGCATAAATCGCAAAGCCGAGTGTTTTGACACAAAGATTTACTAGCTGGCTTAACATACCCGCGCTAATGCTACTCATGGCATCGTAGAGCGAGTAGGTATTGTTGTTGCGCACAATTCCCAAAAGGTATTCAATACCGATCATGGCGAAGAATACGGGTACTGCAAACACAATGACTTGAGACTCGGTCATGTAGCTAGCCTAGACGTTCAATATGTGCATTTTAGTTCAATAATGTGGCTACAGTCGTGTCATAAATCAAGCCCCATTAAATTCACCAATGGACTAGGCGTCCACCTTGCCCTAAGGGGCGCAACAAGGTGCAAGTTCCCTGATAACAATTGACAAGGATAAGTCATGCAAATCACCATCAACGGACAGCTGTATTCGGTCGATGTCGCGCCTGATACTCCACTGCTGTGGGTGCTACGCGATACGCTCGGACTGACGGGCACAAAATTTGGCTGCGGGATTGCGCAGTGTGGTGCGTGCACCGTGCTGTTAAATGGGACGCCAATCCGATCCTGTGTCACGCCGATTGCGGCTGCTGCGGGCGCTGAGATTACCACGATCGAGGGCTTAGGTTCAGATGGTGAGTTACATCCGCTACAGCAGGCGTGGTTGGATTTGCAGGTGCCTCAATGCGGCTATTGTCAGTCAGGTCAGATCTTATCTGCTGTGGCCTTACTCGAGACTAACCCCAAGCCAAGTGATGAAGATATTAATACGGCCATGTCGGGGAATATTTGTCGCTGCGGCATGTATTCCAGGATTAAGGCGGCCATCAAGCAAGTAGCTGGGGTTCAGCAGTTTGATCCTGCGACGGAGGTGGCCAATGGGTAAGTGGACACGCAGAGGTTTCATTACCGCAGGTGTCATTGGTGGCTCAGCGCTGGTGATCGGCGTTGCACTCAGACCCGGTAATCGCAACGATGAAGTGGCCGCCTTGGTGGCTCAGCCCGGTGATACGCTGGTGAACATATGGGTCAAAATTGCGGGTGATAACAGCGTGACTGTGATTGTACCTCACTCCGAAATGGGCCAGGGCGCTCAAACTGTATTGGCGCAAATGCTAGCCGATGAAATGGACGCGAACTGGGAAGATGTCTCAATCATAGAGGCACCAGCACACGACAGTTATGCCAACTATGCCTTGCCCTACGGATTTGTATTTGGTGATGCCGATGTGCCTAAGGTATTAGTTGGCACTCTCACCGGTGTTTTTTTGCAGGCCGCGAAAGCGATGAATATGCAGATTACTGGCGGGAGTCTCAGTATCCGGGCAACCGGTGTCTTTGGTATGCGAGTCGCTGGTGCGGCGGCGCGTCAGGTACTGCTAGAAGCTGCTTCAGAGGCTTGGGGGGTGCCGGTATCCCAACTGCGAACCGATCGGGGGCAAATTTTTACCAGCGATGGTCGATTGGCAGCGCCATTTTCGGAGTTTGCGGTGGCGGCAGGCGAGAAAACACCGCCTCATACACCAACGCTAAAAACGCCAGATCAGTATCGCTACATGGGCAAGAGTTTGCCACGCCATGATTTACCCGCAAAGGTGGATGGGTCAGCGGTTTTTGGTATTGATGTGATGGTGCCGGGTATGAAGATTGCCACTGTGATGGCGTGCCCTACCTTTGGTGGAACGCTTGCTCGTGTGCCGATCCCTGAGTCGCTGCCAGCGGGGTCTCAAGTCGTTGAATTGGATGATGCCGTTGCAGTGGTCTCGGGATCCTACTGGGAGGCTAAGCGTGCACTCGCTACCTTAACGCCCGAATGGCACTTGCCTGAGCATTCGGGGTTAAAGCAAGCCGAGATTTATGAGGCCTTCGAGCAAGCCATAGCCAAGGGTCTTGATGCGGGAGAGTTTAAATCCGAGGTGGATGTGGGTGACACCGCGCGGGTGATAGAAGCCACCACGCAGCCGATTGATGTGACCTATCGAGCTCCTTACTTAGCCCATGCGTGTATGGAGCCCATGAATGCGACTGCGCACGCGGTGGATGACCGATGCGAGATATGGGTGGGTACTCAGAATCCCTTGGGCACCCGTCATGCGGTGGCCGAGGCGCTCGATATTCCGCCTGCCAATGTGACAGTTCATAACCATATTATGGGCGGCGGATTTGGGCG
>DOVB01000032.1:1839-5737 GCA_003520285.1 Halieaceae bacterium | reverse complement strand
CGAACCGCCGAAGGCGGATCTGGTTAATCGCTACTTGGGGGTTTAACATGTTGTAAAAATACAGAGGTATATCATGTCTTCCCCGCAACCCATTTCTGAATCGAATCGTATTGAATCTCTCGACGTTGTCCGCGGTTTTGCTCTACTGGGCATTCTACTTCTCAATATCATCGGTTTTGGTTTGCTTTCTCCATCGTACTCGAACCCAGGCTTTGACTTGAGTCATTCAAGTTTCGCAGACATCTTGAGTTGGGCTGCAGTAGATCTGTTTGCCGAGGGTGCCATGCGATGCTTGTTTTCGATCTTGTTTGGGGCGGGCGTGGTTCTATTCACCACTGGCGCAACAGGTCGTTCCGCTTGGACTCACTATCGTCGGACGTTTTGGCTGTTGATGTTTGGTCTGTTCAACGCGTTTATTCTGCTGTGGCCGGGCGATATTCTGGTGACATACGCACTGGCCGGTGCGTTCTTATATCTGGTTCGAGAAAAATCTGTGCGGACTCTGTTGATCGCAGCGGGTGTTTTGATCCTACTTATGTCGCTATTACATGTTGCTATGGGGTTTGGTTTGGGCTTTTCTAAACAGGCTTACGACAGAGTGACCACATCCAGCATAGCTGGTGCAACGACAGAGATATCGGATCAAGATCGTGAGTTGGCGCAAGTATGGGAAGAGTTCTCCGCCGATGTCGATCTTCTGGAAACTGACGCAGAAGCCGAACTTATCGCTCGTAACTCGAGTTATGCATCGGCATTTCAGTGGACTGTGTCGCAGAATGTCGAGTTGTATAGTTTCGTCATTCCCGTATTTTTGTTTTGGGATGCACTCGCCATGATGATGCTGGGAATGGCGCTGTACAAGGCTGGCGTGTTGCAGGCGCAACGCAGTCGTCGGTTTTATCTTAACCTCATGGTTGGGGGCTTCGCGAGTGGGTTACTGATTAACGGCTACGAAATTTCTGAGGCCTACCGCAGTGATTTTCACTTGCTCGCTACGTTTCCGCAGCTGCAAGCGACTTACCATTTAGGACGCTTAGGCATGGCACTGGGTTACATTGGGATGTTGGGGCTTGTTTGTCAGGCAGGTCTTTTCAGTGGTCTGACGACTCGTCTGGCCGCAGTTGGCAGAATGGCACTCACTAACTATCTAATGCACTCTCTGATTTGCGCTATCTTGTTCACTGGTATGGGATTGGGTTTGCTCGGGCAATTTAGTCGCATTGAACTATACGTCATTGTACTGCTCATTTGGTGGGTTCAGTTAGGATTAAGCCCTGCGTGGCTAAAGCGTTATCGATTTGGTCCGATCGAGTGGCTGTGGCGGGCGCTAACCTATGGCACCTGGCCTGAAATGCGGCGCTCGGTTTAAAGGCGAGCGGTCTTGAACTGAGAGCTGCTGGGCTAACTCGCACACCGCTTCGAGTCTTGGATCTGGGATTTGTGACAGACTGACACAACTCGCGTAGCGGTGACGCTCCACATACACTAGTGCAGGTTTTAAGATGGCGACAAGGAGTCATTATGGAATTTTATGAGGTGCTTGAGAAACGACGTTCGATGAGAGCGTTTCACTCAGAGCCGGTTGATCAAAAGGTCATCGAGCGAGTCTTTCAGAATGCGCTTGCGGCTCCGAGTAATTGCAACACCCAACCCTGGTATGCACATGTGGTCAGTGGTCCTCAGCTTGAGAGTCTTCGTGCGCTCTTGCCAGAGAAGTTTATGGCAGGCGAAATCGAGTTGGATTTTCCCTATGACGGTGTCTACGAGGGAGAGTTCAAAGATCGGCAGTATGCGTCCGCTCAGGCGCTATACGATGCTTTGGGGATAGAACGGCAAGACAAAGTGAACCGTAATATTGCGTTTATGCGTAATTTCACGTTTTTCGATGCGCCTCATGTCGCTTTCTTCTACTTACCCAGTGGTTTTGGAATCCGCGAGGCCTGTGATCTTGGGATGTTTGCTCAAAGCGTGATGTTGGGGCTGGTGAACGAGGGACTCGGGAGTTGTCCTCAGACTGCATTAGGCTTTCATGCTGGCACCTTGAGGCAAGCATTGGGAATTGCCGATGACCGCAAGCTGATGTTTGGTTTGTCTTTTGGTCGTCCTTTGGAAGATGCGCCGGTTAACGCGTGTCGCACAGCGCGCGCTGGTTTTGATGACCTCATTCAGTGGCACACAGACCTTGCTTGATTGAACAGTGATCGCAAACGCAGAGCGTCCGCTTTGTGTTTCGCGAGCACTGTTTTAAAGCGAGTATCGCCTGTCTGCAAGTCTCTCGGGCGCTTTACTCGTTTCAGCCAATGAGCCAGCCATCAACGCGTATCGCCCGAGATGCGCTCATTAGCAGCGCCCGCGTCAAGGTTTGGCTACGGTGATTCGGCCTCTACGAATTCAACCACCTCAAGGTTAAATCCAGACAGCGCGTTGTAATGGATCGGCGCTGACATGGCGCGCATTTTAGTCACACCTAAGAACTGTAGAATCTGTGCACCGGTGCCGATAAGCCGATAGTTCTGCCGACCGCTTTCGTCGTATGAGCTTGAGGGGCGTGCGTTGGGATAGCTCTCGATATCGTCGATTAATCGCTCTTGCGGAGCCTGTTCGTCGAGTAACACTAGAATACCTCGACCTTCTTGGGCGATTTTGGCGAGACAGCGCCGGTATGACCAGCCGGGTGTTTGATCTGGCAACGTCGTACCGATCAGATCACGGAGGGGATTTATCGCTTGCACCCGAACTAAGACAGGATCTTCAGAAGCGACATCGCCGCGTTTGAGTACATAATGCAGGGCGTTATCGATAATATCTTTGAAAGCATATAGGGTGAACGGCCCAAATTCGGTGTTGATCTCTTTTTGAGTCACCAGTTCAATGGAATGCTCATGGAGGGCTCGATATTCGATTAAGTCGGCAATCGTACCCATTTTGAGACCCCATTTTTCGGCGTAAACCTCGAGTTGCGGTCGTCGCGCCATCGTGCCGTCTTCGTTCATGATCTCGACGATGACAGCAGCGGGTTCAAAGCCAGCAAGTCGAGCTAAGTCGACCCCCGCTTCAGTGTGTCCAGCGCGCCTCAGCACGCCACCAGGCTTCGCGATCAGGGGAAAAATATGCCCGGGTTGAATAATGTCACTCGGCTGCACTGAATCAGAACACGCGACTTTGATTGTGTGGGCGCGCTGAACAGCTGATATTCCTGGGCCCAAGCGCTCTGCGGCATCAATTGATACGGTAAAATTGGTTTCGTGTTGCGACCTATTCTGCTTCACCATCAGAGGAATATTCAAAGCGGCCGCGCGCTCAGCAGTAATTGGCATGCAGATCAAGCCGCAGGCCTCCGATGCGAAGAAGTTTATGATCTCCGGTGTGACTGCTTCGGCGGCGATAATCAAATCGCCCTCATTTTCGCGATCTTCATCATCCATTAGGATGACCATCTTGCCGAGACGAATGTCTTCGATGATCTCTGGGATAGTACTTATCGGCACGCAGTTCTCCTAGTCGCCAATCCGTTCAATGGCAATAGCGGTTGCTTCGCCGCCTCCGATACACAGTGCTGCAACACCTCTTCTAAGCCCTTTTGATCGCAAGGCATGCATCAGCGTCACAACAATACGTGACCCTGTTGAGCCGATAGGATGCCCTTGCGCACAGGCACCTCCATGAATATTGACTTTCTCATGCGGTATTTCCATTTCGCGCATCGCCAACATAGTGACCATGGCGAAGGCCTCATTAATTTCAAATAGATCGACATCTTCGGCTCGCCAGTTGATGGCGGTGAGCAGTTTGCTCAGCGCGCCTATGGGGGCGAGCGTGAATTCTGACGGTTTCTGAGAGTGTCTGCTGTGGCCGACAATTCTCGCTAAAGGAGCGAGACCCAAATCCGCGGCTTTGT
>DOVB01000032.1:1246-1552 GCA_003520285.1 Halieaceae bacterium | reverse complement strand
GTCCGCTGTTGCTTGAGCAAACGCACCCATCGCTTTGCCTTCGTAGGCATCTTCGAGCCCATCGATAAACATATGGTCAAAGATTTGTTGGTGGCCCATTCTCAGTCCAGCACGTGCGCCTGGCATCAGATAAGGCGCATTACTCATACTTTCCATGCCGCCAGCAATAACGATATCGTTGGTACCTGCTGCGATTGAGTCGTGGGCGTAAATGGTGGCCTGCATACCAGAGCCACACAGCTTGTTCAGTGTGACTGCACCGGTTGAAGCGGGGATTCCGGCGGCGATGGCCGCTTGGCGCGCGGG
>DOVB01000032.1:0-1088 GCA_003520285.1 Halieaceae bacterium | reverse complement strand
GGTGCTGAAACACTGGCTAACTCTCCACCCAAGGCGCCCATGGGTGTTCTAGCGCCGTCAACGATGACAATGCTTTGGCTCATAAGTCACAGTCCTAAATGCGTGAATTGGGGTGAGCATTTAGCCACAGACACGCTCTGGTCTCAACTGATGGCACCTGTTTGCTGCGATTCGTGACTAAAGAGCTTGCCGCGAGATGCCTGCCGATAGCGAGAAGGCGTCATGCCGGATTGAGTTTTGAACCAACGACTGAACTGTGTGTGATCGTGAAAGCCGAGTTGCCAAGCCAGCTCATTAATGGCCAGGTTACTGTGGCGTAACAATTTTTTGGCTTGCTCGGTACGTCGCTTATGGTGGTACAGCAGCGGACTTAGCCCTGTAGCCTGTTTGAAGCGACGACTTAAAGTGCGCTCACTAATCCCCACGGCGTTCGCCAGTGCGTCTAAGGTTATTGTCTGGATACTGCGTTGCTCGATCCATGCTTGGGCTTCCAACATCAATTCATCGTGATGGAGGAGGCTGCCATGATCTTGAAATGCCGCGGCTTCGAAAGGGGCTCTAATTTCAGGAGAGAACTGCTGCTCGATCGCGTGCGCAATCGAGGCACCCAACTTTTGCTCGATCAAGTGCACCATAAGATCAGCAATGGAATTGACACTCCCAACGCAAAAGAGTGAGTCACTCTGAGTGATTAAGTGTCGCCGTTTGAGTCTGACGTGAGGATAACGCTGGGCGAATAGATCAAAGTAAGCCCAATGAGTCGTTGCGGCACGATGATCGAGCAGCCCTAACTCTGCCAGAATAAAGCTCGCGGTACCGACGCTACAAATCATCTGCTGATGGGCTAGGGCATTGTTGAGGTAAGGTGAGAGTTCAGCTGCAGTGCGGCGCAACGATTTCAGTGGGTTGCGCCACATGGCCGGAATGATCCAGATGTCGGTATCGTGGTTGAGCACTGCAGATGCGGTGTGTTGCAGAGCAAGGCCGCCGGGTAATACGACATCTCCCCCGTCGATATTGATGATCTGAGTCCGCACACTGGGAGCTTTGAGATGGTGCTTCGCCTGCACAATTTGGCCCGCCGCCAT
>DOVB01000197.1 GCA_003520285.1 Halieaceae bacterium | reverse complement strand
CGCGCTGGTCTCACCAGTGTGGATCATGAGTTGGTGGCCCTCCTGAGACGTCAAAATATCGATTTTCATGTGGTGGTGAATAAAGTCGATGGGCTCAATACCGACACAGCACTCACCGATTTCTATTCTTTAGGCATAGATCCTCTGTTTACTATCGCGGCGTCTCAAAATCGAGGCGTGCGTTCTATGATTGAAGAGGTTTTGGCGCCATTCGCCACTGAGACACTCGAGGGTGAGGGGCAAGAGGTCGAGGGTGAACGCGGCATCAAGGTCGCTATTGTAGGTCGCCCAAATGTGGGCAAGTCTACCCTTGTCAATCGTCTCCTTGGCGAAGAGCGTGTCGTCGTATTTGATCACCCTGGTACTACTCGAGACAGTATCTATATCGATTATGAGCGCGAGGGAGAGCGGTATACGCTGATTGATACTGCTGGCATCCGGCGTCGCAAGAATGTGCGAGAAACGGTCGAGAAGTTCTCGATAGTCAAAACCCTCAAAGCCATAGACGACGCCAACGTCGTATTACTGCTGATGGATGCGCATGAGGGTATTGTCGATCAAGATATGCACTTGCTGGGCCACTGCATCGAAGCAGGCCGTGCTTTGGTTGTGGTGACCAATAAGTGGGATGGTCTCGATGAGTATCAGAAAGATCGGATCAAAGCGACCATCAATCGGCGGCTTAAGTTCGTCGAGTTTGCGCAAATGCACTTTATATCGGCACTCCATGGTAGTGGGGTTGGACATCTCTACAAGGCCATTCAGGGCGCCTACCTGGCAGCCACGCAAAAACTCAGCACCAACTATTTAACCCGTATTCTTGAAGGTGCAACGGCTGATCATCCACCGCCGATGATCAATGGACGACGGATCAAACTTCGCTACGCCCATGCGGGGGGTCAGAATCCGCCGCGCATTATTATTCATGGTAATCAAACCGCAAAAGTATCACCCTCTTATGAACGCTATCTCGAAAACGTGTACCGACGGGAGTTGGGGATCGAGGGCACACCGATTAAGATAGAGTTTCGCACCACCGAGAATCCCTTTGCCGGTCGTCGCAACAAGCTCACTCAACGCCAAGTCAGCCGTAAGCGGCGACTCATGGCGCATGTAAAGAAGAAAAAGTAGTATTTTCGGCGCCTCAGTCTAGGTCATTGAACCGCTGATCTGATCAGACACTCGTTTGATCGCCTCGGCGTTGAACCCGCTTATGTCAGTGCTATAGTCACGCCATGGTTAACTATGGAGCTGGTGCATGACATTAAAAGACAGCTTAATTCTCGTGGGATGTCTTGTATTCTCTGCGTCATTATCGGTTCGTGCCGAAGTCAGCGTATATGAGGTCGAATTTAGTGATTTTGACGAGGTCATCCTCGAAGGATCCCACGAGCTTGAGCTGTCTGTGGGGGCGCCGTTCGATATTCGAGTACAGGGCGCCTCAACCCGCGATGTCTTGGTGGCACAAGAGGGTCATACTCTGCATCTGGGGATACCCAAACGTAGTAGTCAGAAAAACCCGCAAGTGAAATTTAGGGTGAGTCTTCCAATTCTAAAAAAGGCGGTCGTAGCGAGCTCTGGCCATCTTTTCTTGCAGTCAGTAAGCAGCACGGAGCCGCTCACATTGACTGTCAAAGGCAGTGGCGCCATTTATGCGAAGTCCCTTACGGTCGATGAGCTCACTGCTCAGATTGGCGGCAGTGGTCGTATCGAGGTGGCCTCAGCAGAGGTCTCTACTCTGGTGAATAATATCGGGGGTTCGGGAAATACTGTATTTGGGGATCTGACCGCTGGCAACGTGAGTGTATCCATTGCCGGCGCAGGTGATTTAGAGATACTCAATCCATCCAAGATCATCTATTCGCTGACGGCCAATTTGTCGGGGAGCGGTGGGATTGCTGCAAAGACCACCGATATTGATCATTTGAGTACTAATGTCATTGGTAGCGGTGATATCGAAGTGGCCACCGCTTCAACGATCCGAGCCAATATTATCGGGAGTGGCAATGTGCGCTATCGCGGAGAAGCGAGCGTTTCTTCGTCTGTGTTGGGGTCAGGCGAAGTTGAGCGAATTGACTGAGGTGGGCAATGCAGACTCAACACGTGACTAAGACAGCCAATACACAACATATTATGAAGCTCATTATTGATGGGATTGAGGGACGGGTATTCGCTGAAGGGGACCCAGTGCCCTCGACTAAGCAGTTGGCGATGGAGCTCAGGGTCAATCCGCGAATCGTCATCGCAGCCTACCAAGATCTGGTCGAGCAGGGAGTACTGTGCAGCGATGCCCCTCACCATTTACACGTGTGTCTCGGGGCTAGTGAGCTCCTCCGGGATTTAAATCGTGAGGCTCTATTGCGCACAGATTTGCCGCGCCTCAGCCAGCGCGCTAAACAGCTTGGATTGACAAGTCAGCAAGTGATTGATGCGATCCTGATTCAAGGAAGTTACCCATGAGCTCTATGATATCTGCGCACAGCGTTGGTAAGGTCTTCGGTTCTAAAACCGTGCTCGATGATATCCATTGGTCTGTGGAACCCGGCAGTATAGTGGGATTGATCGGTCCCAACGGAGCTGGCAAGACCACACTCTTACGAGCCCTTTTGGGACTGACTGCCTACCAAGGCAAGATCGAGGTATTGGGGTGTGACCCCTCTCGCCAGCGACGGGCATTAATGTCTGAAACCGCTTTTATTGCCGATACCGCAGTACTTCCGCGTTGGATGCGTGTCGAACAGCTATTACAGTATGTGGCGGGCGTACACCCTAAGTTCAACCGTGACAAAGCGGACCGGTTTCTCAGCAAGACTCAGATTGGTGGTCAGCAGAAGTTGGGCACCTTATCGAAAGGCATGATGGTGCAGGTTCATTTGGCAATTACGCTAGCGATTGAAGCCAAACTCTTGGTGCTTGATGAGCCGACTCTGGGCTTAGATATACTGTACCGGAAGCAGTTTTTTGATCAATTGATCAACGATTATTTCGATGCAGATCGCACGATTATCATTTCCACCCATCAGGTGGAAGAGGTTCAGGACATCTTGACTCATTTTGTGTTCTTGAATAAGGGTCGCATGATCATCGATGCACCAGTGAGTGATTTAGAGACCCGTTTCTTGGAGGTTCAGGCAAGAGGTGAGGACAGTCAGAGGGTCGGTGCCTTCAAACATTTGGGATCTCGACACATATTGGGCGGTAAAGCGTTTATCTTTGATACGCCCGATCGCACGAAGTTGGCGGGTTTGGGAGAGTTCCACACCCCCAGTATCGCTGACTTGTTTGTGGCGGCGATCGAAGGAGAGATGTCATGACACAGTCCTATGCCCCCGCAGTAGCGATGATTCGACGAGAGTTTATAGAGTACAGAGGCTCGTTCTGGTTAACACCCCTGGTCCTCGGCTTATTTCTGACGGTGGTTTCCTTCGGTGGCGCATTGTTCGCGAGCCAATTTTCAGATTGGGAAGAGGGTATCGGTTGGTTTGTGGCGAGTAATCTTCCAGACGCCAAAATTGATATTGTTGTTTCGAACAGTGAGACGTCTGCGAACGACGAATTAAGGGCGGGACTGGTCACCCCTCGCGCCGATCAAATTGTTACGCTGGCACCAGAGCCGACATGGGATTTTCACCAAAGTTGGACCTTCAGTACCCCGGGGTCGATTGATGCCTCCGCTGATACAGAAGCCGGCGGACCGCTCCAAACTAGCCTGAAGGGTATTCGCCTGCTGTTTTTACTGGTGTTGTGGACGGTATCCGTTAACTATATTGCAGGTAGTTTCTACAATGATCGGCGTGATCGTAGTGTCTTATTTTGGCGTTCTATGCCGGTGAGCGATCTAGCAGAGGTGTTAGTCAAAGCAGTAACGATCGTCCTGGTGGTGCCGATTGTTTACTTGCTAGTTCTGTTATTCGTGCAGTTTTCGGTTATCGCATCGGGTCTCTTATTATCTGCCTTGTCGGTTGAGTTGGCGGTACCAACAATAAGCACTTGGGACGCTCTGACAGAGGTGTTGGTCGACACTTTGTTCATGTGGCCATTGATCGTTATTATCGCTGCACCCTTGTATGGTTTTGGCTTGTTTGTTTCAGCTTGGTCAAAACGCTCACCCTCACTGTTATTTTTTGGCGTACCAATTGCACTGATTGTTGCAGAGCGATTGATCTTTAGGACCTCATGGGTGTTAGAGCGCGTGGCTATTTCTATGCCGGCGAGTGTAGAGTGGCGCGAGCTGAGTAATCAGTTGTTAGTCTCTTGGCCAGAGCAGTTATTAGGTTTGGGTATTGCAGCGCTGTTTTTGTATGCCACCGCGCGCGTCAGGCAGTATCGATTAGATCTGAGCTAACTATTGATATCGCGAATACTAAAAATCAAAACTATTGATTTTATTTATACCCTTCACGCTCATAGCATACCGGCTGACATGTGATACGTCAGGTCATTCAATTTTTGCGGACAACAGGGACATGCTATGAGCCAGTACACAACTACCGTTCAGTCTTTCTCACAACTTATTGGTCAGCAGGGTGGGGCGTGGAACGCCATTAGCCCAGAATACGCTGCGCGAATGGCGGTGCAGAATCGTTTCCAATCGGGTCTCGACATTGCACGCTATACCGCAGATGTGATGCGCGCCGACATGGCTGCGTACGACGCAGACAATTCTCAGTACACACAGTCACTCGGTTGTTGGCATGGCTTCGTTGGACAGCAAAAACTACTCGCAATCAAAAAGCACCATGGAACCACCAGCAAGCGTTATTTATATCTGTCTGGTTGGATGATCGCCGCTCTGCGCTCTGAGTTCGGTCCGCTACCTGACCAGTCCATGCACGAAAAGACGTCGGTACCAGCGCTGATTGAGGAGCTGTATACCTTTTTACGTCAAGCTGATGCAAGAGAGCTGGGTCATCTATTCCATGATCTGGACGCCGCTCGGTCAGCTGGAGATAAGGCACGTGAGCAAGCCGTCCTGAACTCGATTGATAATTACGAAACGCATGTGGTCCCCATTGTTGCTGATATCGATGCCGGATTCGGCAACGAAGAGGCTACTTATTTGCTGGCTAAAAAAATGATCGAAGCGGGAGCTTGTGCGATTCAGATCGAGAATCAAGTGTCTGATGCCAAGCAGTGCGGGCATCAAGACGGTAAAGTGACGGTTCCTCATGAAGACTTTTTGGCCAAGATAAATGCAGTACGTTACGCCTTCCTAGAGCTGGGTGTACCCAATGGCGTTATTGTTGCGCGTACCGATTCACTCGGCGCTGGTCTGACTCAAAAGATTCCAGTGTCAAGAGAGCAGGGCGATCTTGCCTCCAAATACAATGCATTTTTAGAAGTGGATCCGATTCAAGGCGTCGATGACGTCAACGAGGGTGATGTTGTTCTGAAGCAAAATGATCAGCTGGTACGTCCCGTTCGTTTGCCCAATGGTCTGTATCGTTTCAAAGAAGGCACCGGCGAAGCGCGCTGTGTACTTGACTGTATTACTAGCTTGCAGAATGGTGCGGATTTGCTTTGGATCGAAACCGAGAAGCCACACGTGGGCCAGATTGGTGGCATGGTTTCCGAGATCCGCAAAGTCATTCCAGATGCCAAGTTAGTTTATAACAACAGCCCTTCATTTAACTGGACACTCAACTTCCGTCAGCAAGTGTTCGATGCATGGTCAGCTGAAGGACGTGATTTGAG
>DOVB01000040.1:2906-3570 GCA_003520285.1 Halieaceae bacterium | reverse complement strand
GAGGCGACCTTTAGCGCGTTCTATCAGAGCCGCCTGATTGCTGAGTTAAAGCCTCAAAAGCGGCGTTATTTTGCGTCTGGGCAGATCATGACAGAAGCTGCGATCGATGCTGGCTTTACTCGGGATTTATATGTTGCTCTTGGGGAGCCTCTAGGGGCAGATGACGCTTGGTCGGTGCGGCTCCACTACAAACCTTTGGTGCGCTGGATGTGGATAGGTGCGACGTTAATTGGCTTTGGCGCGTTTATTACGGCATTCGATAAACGTTACCGCAGAACGCGCAGTGTCAAAGAACTCGCTCCTGGGGTCTCTCATGCCTAGATTGTGGCTGTTTTTGCCGCTACTTGGATTCGCAGCGCTGGCGGTTCTCTTGTTTCGAGGACTGTCTCTAGATCCAACCGACATTCCCTCAGCCCTGGTTGACCAGCCAATGCCGGCTTTTGAGTCGACCTTGCTTGGTAGCGGTCAGCGAGTGACTCAGGAAGAGTTTACAGGTAAGCCGAGATTACTGAATGTATGGGGCACTTGGTGTCCAACGTGCATTGCAGAGCATCCTTATCTGATGGACCTCGCTGCATCCGGGGTTATCATCAGTGGCTTGAACTACAAAGATGAAGACGAGCTGGCACTCTCATGGCTGGCCCGGCTTGGGGATCCCTACGAT
>DOVB01000040.1:0-2761 GCA_003520285.1 Halieaceae bacterium | reverse complement strand
TGGTTATCAAGGATCCTGAAGGTGATATCGGTTTGAATTTGGGTGTTTATGGTGCGCCCGAGACCTATGTGATCGACGCCTCTGGCATTATTCGCTACCGCCATGTGGGTGAAGTGAATAGTCGAGTTTGGAACGGTGCGTTAGGACAAACGTATCGGGCATTGGCGGCACCATGAGAGTTTTTCTAGCGTGCCTGCTGTTGTGGTCATCGAACGCCGCACTCGGTGTGGTAGAGACTTACGAGTTTTCTGACCCAAACTATGAGCTTCGTTATCATCAATTGGTCGATGAGCTCCGTTGCCCCAAGTGTCAGAACCAGACGATTTCTGATTCAGGCGCCCCCATCGCGAAAGATCTGCGTCGTCGCTTGTACGAGGAACTCGAGGCCGGTGCGAGCGATCAGGAGATTGTCCAGGGGATGGTGCTGCGTTACGGCGAATTTGTGCGTTATAAACCGGCAAAAACAGGCGTCACTTTGTGGCTCTGGCTGGCGCCATGGTTCTTTCTTGCCTTAGGACTGATTGCGTGGGGTGTTATGGCTCGAAGAAAAACAGCGACCGAGCGACCGCTTAGCACGCGCGCGCGCGAAATCAGTGCGCTGCTTGAGGATTCTGAGTGATTGCTTTTATCGCTCCCTTAGTGGTCGTGTTCACCTTGACGCTGGTATTGTTTTGGTGGTCTACCCGGCGCGTCAATGCCAGCGTGAGTACCAAAGAGGCCAATAAGGATTGGCTTGAGATGCGCAAAAACGAGCTCCTTGCGGAAGACGAGTCGCTGACGCAAGAGGCGGCTCTGCGTCTTCTGGAAGAAGGGTTCAATGAGTTGCCCGAGGTCGTCAACGCTGATCAGAAACTGCCCTTTAGAGTCTATGCGGGAGTGGCGGTTGTTTTATGCTTGGCTAGTGCTGTCCTTTATTTACAGCTCGGCGCCTCGCAAGACTTAACCATTGCGCGTCAGCTTCAGCAGCTTGAGGCCGCCGCTGATCCTCGGGAAATTACTGCGTTGGCACAGCAGTTAGAGGATCGGTTAATTGATCGTCCTGAGAACACGGAGTATCTCGGACTTCTGGGTAGCTACTACATGGGTCAAGCAGACTATTCTCGAGCAGCCGAGATCTACGAAAGGTTGGTCGAGCTGGCCCCAGAAGCGCCTCAGGTCCTCGCCTATGCAGCGCAGGCGAGATATCTCAGTAGTGGTAGGGTGCTGGACACGCAAGCTCGGCTTTGGGCTGAGCAGGCAATTAGCATCTCACCCACAGATCAAACTGCACTCGGTCTTTTAGGTATGGCGGCGTTCGAGGCAGGGGCATATCAGACTGCTGTGGGTTACTGGTCTACACTGCAGTCTGTGCTGCGAGCTTCAGGGAATGAAGTCTCTATGATTGATGAGCTTCTGCAACAGGCACGTCAGGCGAGTGGCGACACAGCGCCCCCCGCTGTTGTTGCGCCACAGCTTGTGGTCGAGATCTCGCTACCTGAAGGTCACGACGCGGAGGGCGCCAGTGTCTATTTAGTGCTGAGGCCAGAGGGCGCGGCCTCGGGTATGCCGATCGCGGTTAAGCGACTTGCGGCGTCTGACTTGCCGAGTCGTGTTGTTTTTTCAGATCAGGATTCTATGGCGGGGCAGACCCTTTCGAGTCTGTCTCACGTTTCCCTCTCTGCGCATGTCTCATTGGTCGGCGACGCATCTAGCAAAGATGCACCTTACTTGGCGCCGCCACAGCTCTCGGTCCAACTGCGGCAAGCTGAATCAGTGGTTGTGCGTTTAGCACCGCGCGATGAATCCCTTTCACTGACGCCATAGGCGATTCCAGCGAAAGCGGGTACACTAATCCATTATTAAAGTGTTTCATTTGAGGTCGCGCCATCAAGGCGACACTTAAGCGCGAGAAAGATGCGATTAAAGTCAATAAAATTAGCGGGTTTTAAATCTTTCGTAGACCCGACCACTGTTCACTTTCCTCATAACATGAGTGCCGTTGTGGGTCCCAACGGGTGCGGCAAATCCAATATTATTGATGCCGTGCGCTGGGTAATGGGTGAGAGCTCAGCCAAGAACCTACGTGGCGAGTCGATGTCAGATGTGATTTTTAATGGCTCTGGTGGTCGTCAACCGGTAGGGCAGGCCTCGATAGAGCTAATTTTTGATAATCAAGACGGCACTGTGGTGGGTGAATATGCCGCTTTTGCTGAGATTTCGATTAAGCGCTTGGTCACCCGTGCCGGGCAATCTGATTATTTCTTGAATGGGACACGCTGTCGTCGCCGAGACATCACCGACATATTTTTGGGCACTGGATTAGGTCCCCGAAGCTACGCCATCATTGAGCAAGGTATGATCTCGCGGTTGATTGAGTCGAAGCCCGAGGACTTGCGGATTTTTATTGAAGAAGCTGCAGGTATCTCCAAATATAAGGAACGTCGTAAAGAGACCGAGACTCGAATGCGCCGTACGCTCGAAAACCTTGAGCGCCTGCAAGATATTCGCGACGAGCTTGGACGTCAGATTCATCATTTAGAGCGCCAAGCTCAGGCGGCGGAACAATATCGAGAGTTGAAGCAGCAAGAACGAGATGCTCGGGCTTTGAGCGGTGCGCTGCAGTGGCAGGCGTATGCGGATCAGATCGCCACATTGGCCGGCACTATTAATCAGAGCGAGCTTGATCGCGAGAGCGTTATGGCTGAGTACCGAGCGTTAGAGGCTGATTTAGAGCAACAGCGAGCGGCTTATACCGATTCATCTGACGCGTGTAACCAAATTC
>DOVB01000041.1 GCA_003520285.1 Halieaceae bacterium | reverse complement strand
GGAATAAAAGCACCTGCGGAATCATTCAAACCCACCAGAGGAATTTTGCGCTGAGCCGCGAATTCGAATAGTCGCGCCAGCTTTTTACCGTTGGTCGCGTCCATTGAGCCAGCGCGGACGGTAAAATCGTGGCCATAAACTGCAACATCACGGCCATTGACCTGTATCAGCCCTGTTACGAGCGATGCGCCGTCTAAATTTGGCCCCCAGTTCTGATAAAAAATAGTCGCCGGGCCATCGCTCAAGCATTTGATTCGCTCCCAAATGGTCATTCTATTTTTTTGATGCTGACGCATGATCGACTTGGTGCCGGCAGCACGGAATGGCTTTTGCTGGAGTTGCCAGGCTGCCTTGAGCGACTCTTCATAGAGCCCCGGCTCTGAGGCTATGGCGCCGGGTACTGAAAACGCTTGCGAGCGCTCTTTTTGAAATGGATTCTCGAGCGTGGGCTCTAGTGTTCTAGAACGTTGTTTCGACATCTCGCGGCTCTCTTGTGTGTCTTGTCTTAAGTGGCGCGTCCGACCAAAATGACGCTTGGCTGATGCACTGATAATTGGCTTGTATCCCAGGCGATCACACTACCGCAAACCGGTGAAAAGTCAATTTGTGACCTATTTATGCGACTGGTTCTGTAGCCCAAATGGCTTAGATCCTTGGTCTTTTTTATCACCTTACGCTACTGTACTCCCTAACAGAGTTACGAGTTCTTTATGCGCGTTCCAAACGTTGAATGTCTCCCCTACTCCACTGATACCATAGCGCTTGCTGAACTTTTAAGCGAGCGAGAGGGTTTTGTGTTTCTGGACAGCGCCAGCGCTTCGTCTGCGAACCAAGGTCTTGATATTCTGACGTGCCTGCCAGAGCAGATTATTGAGTGTCAAAGCACACATCCTGACGATACAGAGGCTTTCTTTCGAAGCTGGACTTCTGCCTATTTGCGCCGCCGAAATGCAGCGACCTTAGAGTACCCCTTTACCGGTGGATGGATCGGCGCGTTAAGCTATGATCTCGGTGAATCATTGGTCGGTATTCGACGCGGCATCGAACACCAAACTCAAGCGGTTGCCTTCGCCGCTTACTACGCTTGGGCACTCGTGATCGACCACACTCACAAAAAGTGTCTATGGGTCGATGATGGCACTGATTTGGGCTCAGAAATACGGTCTATCAAGCAGAGCATAGCCGCTATATTAAGCGTGCCGCAGCGTACCGAGACCCTTGATCAGAAGCCATTGTCTCTGGCATGGACGCCCGTGGCCGATCGCCAGCATTACGAGACCAACTTCGAGCGCATACGCAGTTATCTGGTCGCGGGCGATTGTTACCAGATTAACTATGCACAGGCGTTCCGTTGCCAACTCACGGATTCATGGCATGCCTACAAGACCCTGCGAACACGGAACGCCGGTCCTTACAGCGCGTGCTTGTTGAATAGCCCGCTTGCCGACATTTTATGCTTTTCACCGGAGCTCTTTATCGAGGTGAATGGGCGGGACGTAAAGACTCGCCCCATTAAAGGGACTGCGAGCCGGCACCGAGATCCGCAACGTGATCAAGAAGAGGCGGATCAGCTGCTGGGATCGTCTAAAAATCGAGCCGAGAACGTAATGATAGTTGACTTGCTCCGCAACGACCTTGGTCGAGTTTGTGAGCCCGGTTCAGTTCAAACAACTGCCTTATGTGAACTCACCTCTTACCCCACAGTGCATCATTTAACCAGCGAAGTCGTTGGCAAACTCAGGGCCGATCAAACACCGATCTCGCTGCTTGAAGGCAGTTTCCCCGGGGGGTCCATTACCGGCGCGCCCAAAAAACGAGCCATGCAAATTATCAGGGAACTAGAACCTGAACCCAGGGGGATATACTGCGGAACGATTTTTGCGCTGAGTAATGACGGGCAGCTCAGAAGTAATATCTGCATTCGAACTATCAGCGTATCAATGAGCAACGCCACCGTCTGGGGCGGTGGCGGGATTGTTTGGGACTCTACCTGCGGATCGGAATATCAAGAAACCCTGCAGAAACTGTCGAAGATACTCTCTAGCGCAGACTAGAGAGTGATCTCTCGCTCGCTCGCTTCTGCTATGAGTCGCTGTAAATCCTGATACTCATCAACCGCTTGGAATTGAGGAAATTCCTCTTTGACCTTACTGGGCGCGTGAAACAAGAATCCAACATCCGCCTCAGCCAACATTGAGGTGTCATTATACGAATCACCAGCAGCAAAGATGCGGTAATTCAGGGAATGCAGTGCTTGCACAGCCGCTCTTTTAGGATCCTTTTGTCGCAGGTGATAATCAACGACGATGCCATTTTCGTCTGTCTCTAATCGATGACAGAGCAATGTCGGCCATCCGAGCTGCTTCATTAGCGGGGCTGAAAACTCATAAAAAGTATCGCTCAGAATAATGACTTGGAAGTTGCGATTGAGCCAGTCTACGAAGGCCTAGAACGGAAGAGCGGCGTGTAGGGGAAGAGGGTAGATCTCGGCGGTCGGCGGATCATTAAAAAAAAAAAAAAAACAGAATACATACGGCCCGGGACGAACGTAATACACACACAGAGAATACAACAAAAAAAGCCACACAACTGAATTAAACCGGACACCAACACATAGAATCGAAATA
>DOVB01000061.1 GCA_003520285.1 Halieaceae bacterium | reverse complement strand
ATCGAGAACTTCTCGACCGTTTCTCGCACATTCTTGCGACGCCGGATACCTGCTGTATCAATCAGCGTATACCGCTCTCCCTCGCGCTCATAATCGATATAGATGCTGTCCCGAGTGGTACCAGGGTGATCAAATACAACGACACGCTCTTCACCAAGGAGACGATTGACAAGAGTAGACTTACCCACATTTGGACGACCTACGATAGCCACCTTGATGCCGCGTTCACCCTCGACCTCTTGCCCCTCTCCGTCTAGTGTCTCAGTGGCGAATGGCGCTAGAACCTCTTCAATCATAGAACGCACGCCTCGATTTTGAGACGCCGCGATAGTAAACAGAGGATCTATGCCTAAGGAGTAAAAATCGGTGAGTGCAGTGTCGGTGTTGAGGCCGTCGACTTTATTCACCACCACATGAAAATCGATATTCTGGCGTCTCAGGAGGGCTACCAACTCATGATCCACACTGGTGAGACCAGCGCGAGCATCAAGCATCAACAGAACAATATCCGATTCCTCTGCGGCAGCCATCGACTGCTGTGCCATGGGTAGGTCGATACCTTCTTCTGTGCCCGTAATACCGCCCGTATCAATCACGACGAAGGGGATATCACCCACTTTACCTTCGCCATATTTACGATCGCGCGTTAAACCAGAAAAGTCAGCAACCAGCGCTTCTCTGCTTCGAGTCAGCTGGTTGAAGAGGGTGGACTTCCCCACATTGGGCCGCCCCATCAGGGCGATAATAGGCGTCATTTCTAGTCCTTTGCGACAACATCATAGGCGAAAAGCTTACCTTTATCGGTGAATACAAATAGCCTGGATTGGTCGACTAAGATGTCTGCTCTGGCAGGACTCCCTAATTTTTCACGAGCGACAAATCGACCATCAACTTGGGACATAATGTGCATTACACCCTCGAGGTCGGTGAGTGCCAAATTACCGCCGACCACTGCTGGTCTTGTCGGCGCACGGTAACTCAGATCACTCTGCACCCATCTAAGACCCTGCCCATTTCTGAGATAGGCGTAGACGCTCCCATCTTGGTCGCTCACATAAACGTTGCCAAATCCGGTCGATACGCCAGATACACTCGACACTTCCTGCTGCCACAATTTCCTGCCGGTGCGCAGATCCGCAGCCACCACGTAGCCTTGATAACTGGCCGCAAAAATTTCAGTACCAAAAATGGTCATGGCGCCATCGACATCGACCATCCGCTCAATCTCCGACCGACCTTGAGCAAAAGCGACTCGCAGCTCCCATGCCACAGCACCTGTTCGGGCATCGAAAGCGACCACTCGACCATTCGCAAACGCGACGTACGCAACACCCGCACGCAAGATTGGGGTAGACGTCCCTCGGATCGTCAGAACCGGTACATTGCTATCGAAAGTCCACAGTAAATCCCCACTGACTGCATCAAGGCCTTGAGCGCGCCCATCATAGGTCTGCACAATCACTGTTCTGCCATCGGTTTGCGGGGCTGCCAATACTTCTCCGCGCAGGGTTTGTGACCAGAGCTCTTCGCCATCCGACTCGCTCACAGCAATCACTTCGCCCTCGCTGGTGCCAAGAACGATCTGACCAGAACCGACGCCAACACCCCCTGTGATCTGAACATCCAGCTCACGTTTCCAGACTTGCTTGCCTGAAGAGGCGTCTACTACGACCAATTCACCATCGTTTGAGACCGCTATGACCCGACCATTGCTCAGCGCAGGCGTGAGCCGATAGTATCCTTTGCCTTGACCATCACCCACGCTAACCGACCATGCCCGCTTGACAGAAACTGTCTCAGTAATCGCCATTAACTCAGCAGGCTGGTTCAAGTCTTCATCGTCAAGCGAGAACCAATCCGTTACGGTAGCGCAGCCAGACAGACTCACCAATACCGCGAGCTGGACGCAGTAGCGCCCTAACCGGAGACTCATAATGGTGACTCCGCAGTGGCGTCGGTCGATGCAACCCGAGACTCAATAAACTGGCGCTTCGCCTCGAGCTCCCGCTGATCAATATCTTGTGGTGCCAGTACCAGGGCTCTATCGAGCGCACGCTCAGCCTCTTGATACTTTTCTTGAGACAAATAGATGTCGAGCTCGGCAATGGCAGCCGCCTGTGCAAACTCGGTACCACGAAGAGATTCAAGCGCTGTTAACGCGGCATCAACTTGCCCCATCGAGGCTTGCAAACGGGCTCGCCGCAATTTGGTTAGGGCATACAAGTTGGGATCTTTAGCCACCGATTGCTCAATAGCTTGAAGAGAGGCCAAAGCTTCATCGACGCGACCCTGGTTAACCCAGTGCTTGACCTGCAGTAAAGCAGCAAGATGCGTGTAGCCCGACCCTGTAAACTCAGTCGCCAGAGTAGCTGCCAGTTCATCGATTGACGCTCGAGTGCGATCTGTTTGCACTTCTTGTTGACTGACTTCCATCAATTCTTGATAGAGTTCAGACGCAAGATTGGCCTGCTCGATGGCTCTAGCCTGCCACCACTGCCATCCTAAACTGCCGGAAATCCCAATCACGATTGCAGCAATCACTGCCTTGCCATTGTCATTCCACCAGCTTTTGAGAGCTTCAATTTGTTCTTCATCTGAGCGATAGGTGTCCACTTACAATCCTTTTTTCAATGCCAAGTAACGCGTACTTTACAGGTTTATCACTATGCGTTCGAGCAGTTCAACGGCTTGATCATAGGTTACCGTTTGCTGCTCTTGTTCTGTTCTTAAATATTTTACCGTCACTGCACCCTGTGCCGCCTCGGTTTCACCCCAAATCAGAGCCACGTGGGCGCCGCTTTTGTCGGCGCGTTTTAATTGCGTACGGAAACTTCCACCACCCAAGTTCGCCACAATTTGGGCCGAACCAAAGTGCGATCTAAGCCGCTCGATATCAATCAAACAGGCCAACTCAGCTGGCTTGCCCGCAGCGACCGCGAACACCAAGGGCTCGATCTTTGGTAGCGGCGTCTGACAGGCTTCGAGCAGCAATAAAATACGCTCAACGCCCATAGCAAAGCCAACACCGGGCGTCGGCTTGCCACCGAGCTGACCCACCAGGCTGTCATATCGCCCACCCGCACACAGCGTTCCCTGCGCGCCCAACTCAGTCGTAGTCCACTCGAAGACAGTGTCGTTGTAGTAGTCTAAACCGCGCACCAGTCTATTATTCAGGACATAGGGGATGCTCAGTGCATCCAAACCCTCGGTCAACTGACGAAACGCAGTGGATGAGGCTTCATCGAGGTAATCGCTTAACACCGGCGCGCCATCAAGCACTCGCTGAGTATCTGGGTTCTTACTGTCGAGGATGCGCAACGGGTTTGTAGTGAGACGACGCTGGCTATCCGGATCAAGCTCATCAAGACGCTCTGACAAATAGGCCACCAGCGCCAGCTTATATTGAGCCCGCGCAGTAACGCTGCCGATACTGTTCAGCTCGAGCTTGACCGATCCAGAAACACCCAATAAATGCCATAGCCGAGCCGTCAGCGCAATCAGCTCGATCTCTGCATCAGGCGTTGCAATACCAAATACTTCGGCACCGACTTGTTGGAATTGGCGAAGTCGACCTTTCTGCGGACGCTCATGCCGGAACATTGGGCCGGAGTACCAGAGCCTTTGTGGTGTGATCGCCAGATTGTGTTGTATCACAGCCCTAACGCATCCCGCCGTACCCTCTGGCCGGAGCGTCAAAGAATCTTCGTTGCGATCGATGAAGGTGTACATTTCTTTCTCGACGATATCTGTGACTTCGCCAATCGATCGAGCAAATAGTTGGGTGGGCTCAATAATAGGCAATCGTATCTCTTGATAGCCGTAACCCTGGATTGTGTCTCTGACCAGGCGCTCAAACCATTGCCACGGGCCCACTTGCGCAGGCACGACGTCGGGCATACCTCTGACTGCCTGAAGCACTTTCTCAGGCATGGCTAGCTCCCTGTATCCTTGGCGATGAGTTGGCTTTCGGCCTTTGCTGCTGCGGTCGATAATTGCTCTGCTTTGGTCCGAATAACTTGCTCCAGATGATCAATAAACTCTGTATTACCGACTTTATGATTGGGCTTGCCATCGAGATAAATCAAATTGTTGGGCGACGCGCCAGTTAAGCCAACATCGGCTTCCCTCGCCTCTCCTGGGCCATTAACAACGCAGCCAATAATCGCCACATCCATTGCCTGGCGTACATCCTCAAGCCTTTCTTCTAGCGCATTCACCGTAGATATGACGTCGAAGTTTTGTCTGGAGCAACTCGGACAGGCAATAAAGTTAATGCCATTACTTCTCAGCTTCAGGCTTTTCAGAATATCAAAACCGACTTTGACTTCTTGCACAGGATCAGCGGCGAGCGAGATCCTGATGGTGTCTCCGATGCCCTGTCTAAGCAACAAACCCAGTCCGATGGCAGACTTCACGGTTCCGTTGCGCAATCCACCCGCTTCAGTGATACCTAGGTGCAGAGGCTGGTCAATTTTAGTCGCCAGTAAGGTGTAAGCATCGACCGCCATGAAGACATCAGACGCCTTCACGCTCACCTTGAAATCGGGATAGTCGAATTTGTCGAGCAGATCGACGTGGTTCATCGCCGACTCCACCAGCGCCTCGGCCGTCGGCTCTCCGTACTTGCGCTGTAATTCTTTGCCAATGGAACCAGCGTTGACGCCGATACGGATCGGAATACCCTTGTCTCGTGCGGATGCAATAACTTCTTTGACTTTGGCGATTCGACCAATGTTGCCTGGGTTAATCCGGAGGCAGTCAACCCCGTACTCAGCAACCGCAAGCGCAATTCGGTGATCAAAATGAATATCAGCTACCAGCGGTACATCGACCTTGGCGCGAATAGCCTTAAAGGCCTCGGCAGCTTCCATACTGGGCACGGAAACTCGAACAATATCGGCGCCTGCGTTGGCAATCGCTTGAATCTGAGCCACTGTGGCATCGACATCACAGGTTTCTGTGTTGGTCATACTTTGCACACTGATCGGCGCGTCGCCCCCGACAGCCACTTTACCCACCCAGATTTGTCGGCTTTTACGCCGGATGATCGGATTCGCACTGTGCATTACTGGACCGCTCCTGCGTTAACCCTGCCTTGCTCGAGGGCTCTAGCCTCTGGGGAATTAGGATACAAATGTCGCAAACTCAACTCCAAACTCGCCTGATCATCAGGTAAGTCGAGCACTCGCGCCAACTGAATTCCAGCCCACAAACCCCCGGCACTGGGCTGAGCCACTGTCCCACGATAACTCACATAATAGGCTTGAGCCTGCTCATACTGCCCCATATCGTATAGCACCTCGGCCAAGGCAAGCAAAGCAACGGGATTCCGCTGTTGCATCGTCAATGCCCGTTGCAGTGCCTCAACCGCTTCTTCAGTCTTACCCAAGCGAATACGGCACAAGCCTAAATTGGTAAAGGCCTGTGGTCGCCCACTATACAAGGTATCTCGAATCACAATTTCAAGCTGCTGCTCTGCTGCGACAAACTCTTGTTGAGTGAACAGAAAAGACGCGTAATTATTGCGCGCTCTCGAGAACTGCTTGTCTAAATTAATCGCCAACTGAAAATTTTCCTCGGCCAGCTCGAATTCGCCAGTACTCTGATACACCAAAGCGAAGGCCTCGTAGACTTCAGCATTTTTGGGGTCGATCTCGGCAGCCAGCTTCAAGTTACGCTTGGCATTCTCCCAATTACCCTGCCCAATATAAGCCCGTGCCAGCTCAACTCGCTTTTTAAGTGCAACTGACGGAGACTCCTCGCCAGTAAAAATACTCTCGCTGGTGGTGATACAACCACTCAGTAAGACCGCCAGACTCAGGATCAAAAGGCCTCGCATG
>DOVB01000084.1 GCA_003520285.1 Halieaceae bacterium | reverse complement strand
TTCGTCTGGAATCTTGGTTCATATGAATAGACTTTAACGCAGGCCGAGCACCCTCTAGATCTTCAGAGCGTGCATACAGACGGGCTCTGAGCTCATCGGCTGAATACCGCAGTAACTCTTGCGGCGACTGGCTTAAATCAAGAGCGATAACCTCATTCTTATTTCTTGGATGCTGTAACACTGGGACAACCAGCCCTAAATTGGCATGTTTCGCACCAAACATACCCGACACATGGAGCACTGGACGCCACTCGCCAAGGGCTAACTGCTGTAACACTCGGTGCTTGTCACGCTGGGCCAGAGCATACTCATAGAGTTTTGGTTGCGCCTGTCGAATCAGCCTCGCGAGCTCGATGGTTGCTTTGACATCGACTAAGGCGTCGTGCGCCCCCGAATGCTCTATCCCATTGGCCGCCGTGAGTGCTTCGAGCTTGACGCTAACCAGCCCTTCCGGCGTCATTGGCCACTCAATGCCCTCAGGTCGCAGCGCATAACAGGCCCGTACCATATCGATGAGATCCCACCGCGAATTACCCTCTTGGTACTCCCGCGCGTAGGGATCATAAAAATTTCTGTACAGCGTATAGCGCGTGACTTCGTCGTCGAATCTCAATGAGTTGTAGCCCACGCCGCAGGTTCTCGGATGCGCCAATTCCGCGTGAATACGGGCAATGAACTCTCGCTCAGTCAAACCCTTTTGAAGCGCCTCTTGCGGCGTAATGCCCGTCACCAGGCACGCCATCGGACTCGGAAGATAATCGGGCGTCGGACGGCAGTAAAGAACAGTAGGATCGCCGACTGGCACCAAATTGGCATCGGTCCGTAAACCGGCAAATTGACAGGGGCGGTCGCGCGAGGGACTCACCCCAAAAGTTTCATAATCATGCCAATAAAAAGTCTCAGACAAGTTCTAATGCCTGTTCTTCAATTTTTGCACGCCACTCCCTCGGACCGATCTCGTGAATTGATACACCATTCACATCAACCGCGACGCTCACCGGCATATCTTTCACTTCAAATTCATAAATGGCTTCCATACCGAGCTCCTCGAAAGCCACCACTCGAGCTGATGTGATCGCCTTAGACACTAAGTAGGCGGCGCCACCGACTGCCATCAAATAAACCGCACGATGCTTTTTGATAGCGTCTATTCCGATCGGACCACGTTCAGCCTTGCCGATCATACCCAGCAAACCCGTCTGCTCGAGGATGAAATCGGTAAACTTATCCATCCTCGTTGCTGTCGTTGGACCTGCTGGACCCACAATCTCGTCCCTGACAGGATCAACCGGACCCACGTAATAGATAAAGCGGCCTTTAAGATCAATCTCGGGGGGCAAACCCTGCCCACTCTCAATCAGCTCTTTCATTTTCTTATGCGCAGCATCTCGCCCAGTCAGCATTTTTCCGGATAAGAGCAGCGTATCGCCTGGCTTCCACGTGCTGGCTTCGTCGCGTGTGATGGTATCTAAGTTCACCCGCTTCACAGAGGCACCGACATCCCAAGTAATCTCGGGCCAATCATTTAAATCGGGAGCCACTTGCAGCGATGGTCCAGAACCATCAAGCACAAAGTGCGCGTGCCGAGTCGCAGCACAGTTGGGAATCATGGCCACCGGCAAGGATGCAGCATGCGTTGGATAATCTCGCACCTTTACATCCAGTACTGTGGTCAAACCACCTAAACCCTGTGCGCCAATACCGAGCCTATTAACCGCATCCATAATTTCCAGACGAAGTTCTTCAGCGCGGTTTGATGGTCCTCGCTTGCGTAACTCATGAATATCGATCGGCTCCATCAGCGCTTCTTTCGCTAATACAGCCGCTTTTTCAGCGGTCCCACCAATACCGATCCCCAACATGCCGGGGGGACACCATCCCGCACCCATGGTTGGCACTGTTTTGACCACCCAGTCGACAATGCTATCGGAAGGATTCAGCATGACGAGCTTAGCTTTATTCTCGGAACCGCCGCCTTTGGCCGCAATCTGCACATCAACCGTATTACCAGGCACCACCTCCATGTGAATCACAGCGGGTGTGTTGTCTTTGGTATTACGGCGAGCACCAGCGGGGTCTTCGAGTATCGAAGCGCGTAAAACGTTGTCTGGGTGCAAATAGGCTCGACGGACACCTTCATTCACCATATCGCTGACCGACATGGTCGCATCCCAAACCACTTGCATACCAATCTTTAGAAATACGGTCACGATACCCGTGTCTTGGCAAATGGGTCTTTTACCCTGCGCGCACATTCTCGAATTAATCAGAATCTGTGCCATAGCGTCTTTCGCCGCTGGATTGAGTTCATGCTGATAGGCCTCATGAACGGCAGCAACAAAATCTTTCGGGTGGTAGTAAGAAATGAACTGCAGGGCATCTGCAACACTGTCGATCACATCGTCTTGACGAATGACGGTCATGGATTCTCCGATTTAAGGTCCTGTGGCGGGCGTCTCGAGTTGTCTGATAGCGACTTGAAGATCACTAACAGTAGCATTGATCTGACGCCTAAATGCGTTGATTGACCCAATCCATTCCTCGTTGCCCTCTACTCGCTTAGACAAGGCGGAAAACTGAAGGGTCAGTTTGTTTAAATTATCGGCAGTGCGCTCCAGCGATGCTTGATGGCTTGATGCGCTGCTTGCCAAACGCTCGAGATCGTTGGCCAAAACCTTAAGTGCCGCCATATCACTGCGAAGAGTATCGACGATCGCCGCATTCTGAGTGCGCTCATCAAGCGCCTTTTTGTCGGCTGAGACCAGTGCGGTTAAGGCTTTATTGTGGTTGTCAGATGCGGTTTGAAGTGCCTCGATATCGGCCTTGTTGCGCCGCCACGCGCTAGCCCAGAGTTTATCGACTTCGGAATACAGCTCTTTGATCCGCACCGCCATCTGTGCCGCATTCTGAGAAAGCCCCTCGTCGGTATCAGCAATTGCAGCTTCTAACTCGGCGATACGTGCGTTATGGCGCTCCATAATATGGCTGGCTTCGAGGAGTTGTTGTTGCAGCTGCCACGACCAAGTAACACTCGCTGCAGCCACCGCGAGTGCGACAAACACGAGTGTCGCTGTAAAAACGCGGCCGGTGGTCGCGCTCGCAGAAGGTTTTTTACTGCCTAGACGCTGAGACCGACGATCGTCGTCGGCCTCGGCAGCTATTGACGTGATGGGTTCAAAATCGTCGGCCATCTCTCTGCCTCAATGAAAAACCCGATTATACCCTGCAGGTTGCCGTGCAGAAAGCCTGCTACAAGTAGGAGACGATTCCCCAAAGAACCAGGGTCAGCAACAAACTCATATGGATCACGCCCACAACCGACTTGATTGGCCCTAACTTGCCAAAAATCGCATTCAA
>DOVB01000131.1 GCA_003520285.1 Halieaceae bacterium | reverse complement strand
GTACCCTTACCATAATTGACGTCGCCTAAGATGGGGTGTGATATGTGCTTCATGTGCTGCCGCAGCTGGTGTCGTCTGCCACTCAAAGGCTGCAGCTGCACCAATGCGAGCCGCGATGAATCGTATCTATCAATCTTTATATTTATTAAGTATTTATGGATCATTTTGAAGGTGGTTTGTGATTCTTTTCTGGGGCTGTTCGAGGGGCTATCGGGATCTCTCAGCGGATAATCAATGAATCCCTTCGCATCAATCCAGCCCCGCACCAAAGCTTGGTACGTCTTCGACACTCTAGGGCCTGACCACAGTGATGACCAGTAGCTTGCCTCCGCTGCAGTCTTAGCGAATACGAGTACACCGGATGTGGCTTTGTCGAGTCGGTGCAGAGGATACACCCGATATCCCACAGTATCGCGAAGCCATTGAAGCGCAAATCTTGTCTCGTGCGCATCGAGCGCACTTCTGTGCACCAGCATTCCCGCTGGCTTGTTGATTGCTATGAGTCTCTCGTCTTCAAAACAGATGGTAGGCGAGGGTGGTGGTGACAACATGGTCTGACCGTTGCGCTGAGTTATGAGAGGCTCAAGTTTACTACAGACGGTCTATATACGTTTGTCTCAATGTGACATAGCCTTAGGATCGACTTTGGGTAATGTTTTCGGGTGGTATCTATGTTCTATGGCTGGTATTTGGCAATTGTTGCGTTTTTACTCCTGATGGTGAGTAACGGTGCAATTATGTACAGCTATAGTGTCGTAGCCGTACCCTTGGGTCTTGAATTCGAGGCCAGTCGGGTCACGATGATGCTCGGAGTTACGGTGATGACCCTCGCTGGCGGTATCATGTCTCCGCTGTTCGGCAGTTTGATCGATCGCTGGAGCCTGCGTTCGATGATGCTGATGGGTGTGTTCGGTATGAGCTGTGGCTACTTTTTGTTGTCGTTCACCACCGCGAGCTGGCAAGTGCCGCTGATATACGGTGCTCTCATGATGCTTGGCCTTAATCTGCTGGGCCCATTAACAACATCTACTTTACTCGCTCGATGGTTTAGTCGTAAGCGAGGGATGGTGTTGGGGCTCGCCGCCATTGGCACTTCTGTTGGCGGTTTCGTCTTCCCTCCAGTGATTCAGTGGTTAATAGACGCTTACGAGTGGCGGGATGCGCTCAGGATACTGGCGCTTGGATGCCTAATCCTAACGATCCCTGCAGTGATGTTAGTCGTGAATAGTCCGAAGGATAGGGGCTTGGGCGCCGATGGTGCCGCATTGGACGCAGACGCTCCGCTTGTTTTACCCGAAGCGATTACATTCAAGAGCTTGCTGGCAGATCGAAACTTTTGGCTTATTGCTTTGGTGATGAGCCTGCTTTTTTCTGCTTACACCGGCGTTCTGAGTAATTTAGTGCCGCTGGCGCTGAATAAAGGACTGAGTGCCGAGCAGGGTGCATTTTTGATTTCTATTCTTGCGGTGGCCGGTATCGCCGGCAAGATTGGCTTTGGTACGATAGCCGATCGCGTTGATTTGCGGATTGGTTACGCAGCCTCAATTGTGTGCGTGATCATAGCTTTACTGTTGTTTGCGACGACCTCCAACTTTTCGACCTTCATGCTGGCCAGCGGTTTTATGGGATTCGCCACTGGCGGTATGCTGCCAGTCTGGGGGGCGATTCTGGCTATTCTATTTGGTGCCGCTAACTACGGCCGGGTCATGGGTATGATGAACCCTGTCATCATGCCGCTTACGTTGGTTGGCGCGCCGTTGGCAGGATATATTTTTGATGTCACGGGTGGTTACGCCCCTGCTTTTGTGCTTTTTGCCGGCGGGCTGGTGCTTGCTTTGATTGCTTTGCCCTTCATTCGAATGAAAAGCGATGTCTGACCTCGGGGATGACTCTGTCCACTATTAAGATATTATTTTTACCCTAGTTACCGCGTCTTGGAGCGTTCTCTCACTGTTGGATTTGAAAGTGGTGCCGGGGTTTAGGGATTTAGGGGCTTACCGTGTGCAAAGGTGAAGTCTTTTTTTGGGAGTTTCTATGGCTGTTGCATACCCTCATCTACAAGCAACCGGACAGATCGGATCATTGCGATTAAAAAATCGTATGATCGTAGCGGCGATGGGTGCCAACTTTGGCGAGCTTGATGGTCGCTCCGGTGCACGCATCCGCAAATACCATGAGACTCAGGCAGCGGGTGGGGTGGGCTTGATCATCTCTGGGGCTTGTGGAGTTGCATATCCCATTGGGTGCGTCCAACCCAATCAAATAGCGATATCGGATGATAAATATATCGATGGCTTGCGCGAGCTGGTCGATGCTGTGCACGCCAAGGGAGGCGCCTTTGCCCTCCAGCTACATCATGGCGGTCCGGTGGCGGCAGAGGATACGGTGGCAGGACGCCCACTCTGGTGCCCCTCGATACCAGAACCGCTAAAAGGCGATTTTATTGATGGGTTTTTACTCGAAGAACTTGCGGCATTTGGGGCAGGTGGGATGCCCAAATACAAGGTTTTAGAGCAGGCCGATATTGACTTGTTGGTGACTCAGTTTGCCGACGGCGCTAAAAGAGCAGTGGCGGCTGGATGCGACGCGGTTGAAATCCATGGGGGGCACGGTTACATCCTATCCTCATTTTTCTCGCCGAAGAGCAATCACAGATCCGCCCCTTATGGTGGTAGTGATGAAAATCGAGCCCGACTACTTTGCGAGGTAGTGAGTGCGGTTAGG
>DOVB01000110.1 GCA_003520285.1 Halieaceae bacterium | reverse complement strand
AGATTACTGCAGCAACTACAGCGGTTACTCGGCGAGCTCGATATCGACTGGGAGGCCCCCATCGCCGCAGTCACGGGCGATGTCGTTGGTCACCAAATCGGGCGCTCACTCCGGGGCATTCTGGCATGGGGTAAAACCAGCAGGGCCTCGATCGAAAGGCAACTGAAGGAGTTTATTATCGAGGAAGCGCGTCTCAGTCCAAGCGAAGCCGAGTTAAGTGATTTTTACGACGACATTCGACGCTTGCAACAGACCATTGACCGAGTCGACGCCAAACTCAAGCGGCTTGGCCGCCGCAGGGATCCAGTATGATTGCGGCACTGGTGCGTCTGAATCAGATTCGTCGAACCTTCAAGGCGCAGGGCCTCGCTGAGTTAATTCCCAGCCAAAATTTCGGGCTGGTCAAGCGCCTTTTTATACGTCTTTGCCTTGGGTCGCGGCACGGCAGTAGCGTGGTAGGCGGGCGAGGCGAGCGTTTGCGAGTTGCGCTCGAGACACTCGGCCCCGTATTCATTAAGTTCGGCCAGGCGCTGTCGACTCGACGCGACATGCTCCCTCAAGATATCGCCGATGAGCTCGCCAAATTGCAAGATCAAGTACCGCCGTTTGAGTCTGAGATTGCAAAACAGCGCATTGAATCCGCGCTCGGTCATCCGGTCGAGGTCCTGTTCGCCTCCTTCAGCGACGAGCCCCTCGCATCGGCCTCGGTAGCACAAGTCCACCGCGCGCGCCTGCACAGTGGAGAGTCTGTCGTCGTTAAAGTGACTCGTCCCGATATCAGGGCGTGCATCCTTCAAGATACCGCTTGGATGGCTTGGATCGCTACCTGGATAGAACGCTTGCACCCTCAAGCCCATCGTTTGCGACCACAAGCAATCGTGGCAGATTACACTGTGACAATACTCGACGAACTCGATCTCGCCCGAGAAGCTGCAAATGCGAGCCAGCTGCGCCGTAATTTTGAGCACAGCGAGCAGCTCTATGTGCCAAAAGTCTACTGGGATTACACCACCGCAACGGTGTATACCATGGAAGAGGTCTCTGGCATCCCAGTGAACGACAGAGCCGCGCTCGACTCGCTCAAGGTAAACTGCCAATGCTTGGCCGAGAGAGGCGTCGAGATTTTCTTCACGCAGGTCTTACGTGACAGCTTTTTTCATGCCGACATGCACCCGGGTAACATTTTGATCGATGCCAAAGATCCGGAAAGGCCTAGCTATATCGCTCTTGACTGCGCCATTATTGGTAGTTTGAGTGAAGCTGATCAGTATTACCTAGCGCGCAACTTGTTGGGCATTTTCCAGCGTGATTATCGATTGGTTGCCCAGCTTCACATTGAGTGTGGCTGGGTACCCAAAGAGACCCGCGTCCAGGACTTTGAAAGCGCGATTCGCACCGTCTGTGAGCCGGTCTTCGAAAAGCCAATCGCCGAACTCTCGTTTGCCCAACTCTTGATGAACCTGTTCCAAACAGCTGCGCGCTTCGATATGCCGATTCAACCCTCGCTGGTGCTGCTCCAAAAAACCCTTCTAAATATCGAGGGGCTCGGGCGCGAGCTTTACCCACAGCTTAATTTATGGGACACCGCCAAGCCCTTCATTGAACAGTGGATGGCGGAGCGCTACTCGGTGCCCAATACCCTTAAACGACTCCAAGCAGAGGCCCCCGGCTTGCTCGAGGCGCTGCCGAAAATTCCCACCCACCTCCTTGATCGCCTGCTGACGCAACCACATCAGGAGCCCATTCAAAAACCCCGACCCAACGGCGCGATCCAGCACCGGTACTTTTGGGTCAGCTGGTTGGCAGGGGCTGGGTCGATTGCACTAGTGATCAATCAATATCCCGTTGCTGGTGTCGTCGTGGCGCTGGGTTCGTGGCTGCTTATTGTGCAAAATTCAGGACGCTAAACTATGCCCGATTCATTAATTGCCAGTGTTCGTTTTGATGCCGATGGACTGGTTCCCGCGATCGCTCAGGATACCCACTCAGGGCAAGTGCTCATGTTGGCTTACATGAATGCTGAAGCACTAGAGTGCACTCTGCGTGAACAGCGAGCCGTTTACTTTTCGAGGTCTCGGGGCAAACTGTGGCGCAAAGGGGAAGAGTCCGGCAATATTCAAAAGCTGATCGATATCCGTCTTGATTGTGACGGTGACACCCTCCTACTGCGAGTGGAACAAGTCGGCGGGGTTGCTTGTCATACGGGCAGAGCACACTGTTTTTATCGCGCAATACGGAATGATGGCTGGTATGATGCCGAGCCTGTTATCATTGATCCAAAGCAACTCTACACCACATCGACGCCAGAAGAGTGAAGGTATGTCAGACATCCTACAGGCCCTAGCGCGAACTCTCGAGGAACGCAAAAATGCGAGCCCAGATGCGTCCTATGTCGCGTCACTGTATGATCACGGTTTGAACAAAATACTCGAGAAAATTGGCGAGGAAGCGACAGAAGTGATTATTGCCGCCAAAGACGCCGAAACGAGTCTCAACACCGAATCAGTGATCGAGGAAATGGCCGATTTGTGGTTTCACTGCATGGTGTGTTTGGCACATTTAAACCTCACTCCAGAGCAGGTTTTACAGGTACTGTCGCAGCGCCAAGGCTTGTCGGGCCAAGCTGAAAAAGCGGCACGTACACAATCTTAAACGAGGAGAATTTTATGGGAATTGGTGGAATCAGTGTCTGGCAACTGCTCATCATATTGGCGATCGTGATTATGCTATTTGGCACCAAGCGTTTACGAACCCTTGGCAGCGATCTTGGTACCGCGGTGAAAGGCTTTAAGAAAAGCGTCTCTAATGATGACGATATCACGATGAGTAAAACAGAAGCGGACGAGAGGCCAAATAACAGCTCAGATCGTGAGCAGAAATAACATCTCGCGTGTTTGATATTGGATTCACAGAGCTTCTTGTAATCGCAGTGGTGGCGCTAGTCGTGATTGGCCCAGAGAAACTGCCAGGCGCGATCCGCACAGGGAGTGTTTGGGTCGGAAGGCTCAAAAGAAGCTATCAAGATATTAAGCGCGAAGTCGAACTTGAAATTCACAACAGTGAAGTGCTCGAAAAACTCCAACGCGCTGAAGCAGAGATCAAAGAGCAAATAAACCCCGGGATTCAAAGCCTCATCGAAGACTCGGCAGAGGCAGCGCGCACGCCCGGAAGCGAGAGCCCCACAGAAGCCTCAGCAAAAACACCCCAGACGCTCGGCGACGAAAGCTCCACAGAGCCCTCGGCAAAAACACCCCAGACGCCCGGCGACGAGAGCAATCGCAATGAGTGATGACTCCTCCGACCAGCCGCAATCGCTGGTCGCCCACCTCACAGAATTAAGAGATCGCCTGCTAAAAGCACTCCTCAGTGTGCTTGTGGTCTTTTTAGGATTGTTCCCCTTCGCGAACGAGATCTACACTTTTGCGTCGAGACCACTCCGAGCCATGCTCCCAGAAGGCTCTACGATGATCGCCACCGAGGTGGCCTCACCGTTCTTAACGCCTTTCAAGTTGACGCTCGTGGTCGCATTTTTTATCGCTATTCCCTACGTTCTGTTTCAGGTGTGGAGTTTTATCGCGCCGGGTATGTATAAAAAAGAAAAGAGGCTCGCAATCCCCCTGTTAGCCTCGAGTATCGTGCTGTTCTACGCGGGCGCCGCCTTTGCTTATTTCGTAGTATTTCCCATCATCTTTGCGTTTTTCACCAGTATTGGTCCAAGCGATGTCGCTATCATGACCGACATCAATCGCTATCTCGACTTCGTGCTGAAACTGTTTTTTGCCTTTGGCCTTGCGTTTGAAATCCCAATTGTCGCGGTTTTACTGATCTGGGCGGGTATCACCACCAGCGAGGCGCTGGCGCAGAAAAGGCCTTACATCATCGTCTTCTGCTTTGTCTTTGGCATGCTACTAACACCACCGGATATTATCTCGCAATCGTTGCTCGCGATTCCAATGTGGCTGCTCTTCGAAGTGGGTTTATTCTTCGGACGCTTCATTGAACAGCGCTCACCGGACGAACCCGTGTGACCGCCAGCAGACCCGGCTTAAAGGTCCTCGGGCCTATTTTTGCGCTATTAAAACCCTACCGTCTCCAAACTGCGATCGCCGCGTTTGCACTGTGTTTCACTGCAGCTGCCACACTGGGGATCGGCACCGGCGTAAAAACACTGATCGATTTAGGATTTAGCGCGCAGTCCACCTCTGGCCTGCGAACAGCCATGATGGTGTTAATGGCGATCAGCGCCGCTGTTGCTGTGGGGACATTTATTCGGTTCTACTTTGTTTCGTGGCTGGGTGAGCGAATCGCAGCCGACCTCCGAACCGCCGTCTTCGACAATCTTGTGGGGCTTCACCCGCACTTCTTTGAAGAAAATCGCCCCGGCGAAATTATGTCGCGCTTAACCACCGACACCACTTTGCTCCAGACTATCATTGGATCCTCACTCAGCATGGCTCTGCGCAGTGCCCTGACACTGTCCGGCGCAATCGTAATGATGTTTATCACCAATTGGAAACTGAGTTTATTCATTATCGTTGGGGTGCCCAGCGTGCTCCTCCCGCTCCTGTTTTTTGGAAAAAAGATACGTCATCTATCCAGCGCCAGCCAAGATTCAATGGCTCAAGTAGGCACCTATGCCGGTGAAATCATTCATCAGCTCAAAACCGTCCAAGCCTTCAATAAAGAGTCTTATGAACGAGCGATGTTTGAGCGAGAGGTCGAAAGTGCTTTTGGTGTCGCTCAGCGGCGAATCAAACAGCGCGCACTCCTGATTGGGGTAGCCATTTTCATTGTCTTTAGCAGCATGATTGGGATGTTGTATAGCGGTGGTACCGACGTGATCAATGGCACTATGACCCCCGGTGAGCTCGGTGCATTTGTGTTTTATGCAGTCATGCTGGGGTCTGGTTTCGCTACCGTTTCAGAGGTCTGGGGTGAATTGCAGCGCGCCGCCGGCGCGGCCGAGCGATTGATCGAGCTAATGAACTCCAAGTCATTTTTAGCCGAGCCCGAACACCCTGTAGCACTCGACCCGCACGCCGCAGGCGTTGAGTTTAGATCGGTCACTTTTCGCTATCCCTCAAGACCGGATCACCCGGCACTGAACGAGCTCAACCTGAATATCAAACAAGGTGAATCAGTCGCGCTTGTGGGACCCTCGGGCGCTGGTAAATCAACGCTGTTTGAGCTGATACAACGTTTCTATGATCCCCAGTCGGGTTCGATTTTTCTGGGCGCAGTGGATATTACTCAATGCTCGCTAGAAGATCTAAGACGCATGATCGGTATCGTCCCGCAGCAACCCATCCTCTTCAGCACCAGCGTTTTTAATAATATTGCCTACGGGCGCGAGCAGTGCAGTGAAGAAGAGGTCATTCAAGCGGCGAAAGCGGCGCATGCGCACGAGTTCATCGTCGACCTGCCCGGCCAATATCAAGCCGATTTAGGCGAGCAAGGCACTCGCATGTCGGGTGGGCAGAAGCAGCGAATTGCGATTGCGCGAGCGATACTTAAGAACCCTCGGCTACTGCTGCTCGATGAAGCAACTAGCGCCCTCGACACTGAGTCTGAACACCTGATTCAAACCGCTCTTAAAGATGTCATGAGGGATCGAACGACTGTGATTATCGCTCACCGCCTGTCGACGATCTTGCATGTTGATCGGATTGTAGTGCTCGATAAAGGCAGGATTTTGGCGCAGGGCACGCACCACGAACTCATCAAGACCTGCCCACTCTACCAGCGGCTCGCCGAGCTACAGTTTAATGAGCAGGCCTTGGCTGCTGAATCCCTCGACACTCCGGTCGAGGGCTAAGCCGAGCGGCGCCGCAACGCCGTTAACTGAATTCGCGGATCAAAGCACCCAAAGACTCTTTCGCATCGCCAAACAGCATGCGTGTGTTCTCTTTGTAGAATAGAGGGTTCTCTATACCCGCAAAACCCGAGGCCATAGACCGTTTCAGCACAAATACCGTCTTGGCGTTATCCACATTGATCACCGGCATCCCGTAAATCGGCGAAGACTCTACTTCACGCGCAGCGGGATTCACAACGTCGTTGGCACCAATCACAATGGCAACATCAACCATATCCATTCGTGGGTTGATTTCATCCATTTCCAGCAGTTGATCATACGGCACGTCTGCTTCAGCCAGCAGGACGTTCATGTGTCCTGGCATTCTTCCTGCAACGGGGTGTATCCCAAAGTTGACCTCGGTGCCATTTTGTTCCATCAACTCACACAGCTCTTTCACCACGTGCTGAGCCTGAGCCACGGCCATTCCGTAACCGGGAATAATGGCAACGCTGCTGGCAGCCTCAAGAATATAATAGGCATCCTCGACTGAGATCGGTTTAATTTCACCCTCTACCACGGTGGTTTCAACAACGCCCGATCCAAAGCCACTGAACAAGACATGACCTAATGATCGGTTCATCGACTTACACATGATCTGAGTTAGGATGATACCCGACGCCCCGACCAATGAGCCCGCGACAATCAAAATGTTATTGTTGATCGCGAAACCCGCCGCACACGCAGCCAAGCCCGAATAGGAGTTGAGGAGTGAGATCACCACTGGCATGTCCGCGCCACCAATCGGAATAACCGCCATGATGCCGAACAACAGAGAGAGCCCAATCACCAGATAGAGCCACTGTAAATTAGAGGGTTCCAGACTCAGCATGACCGCGCTGCCAATGATGCCCGCAACCAGTAGTGAATTAACGATTTGTTGACCACGAAACAGCACCGCACCACTGCCAATAGTCTCACTCAACTTGCCGTAAGCAATCAGCGATCCAGTGAAAGTCACGCCGCCGATCAAGACCGACAACACAATTGTCACAACCGTAAACACGCCGGCATCAGCATCTAGGGCCGACCAACCCACCAATAAGCTGGCGAGGCCACCAAAGCCATTAAATAACGCCACCATCTCGGGCATCGAGGTCATTTGCACCAATCGCGCCGCTGCAGCACCGATGACGCCACCCACTAACATGCCGACCAGTATCCATTGATACTCGACAATATTCTGATCAATCAGAGCCGCGACGATGGCAATCAGCATTCCAAGCGAGGAGAGCGTATTACCTTTTCGAGCCGTGGCTGCAGAGCCCAGCAGTTTTAAGCCAAAAATAAAGAGGCCAGCAGCAACAACGTAGGAAAGTTCAATTATTAACCCATTGGCTGATAAGTTCATTTACGCGCCCCTTCTTTTTTCTTGAACATCGCCAGCATACGGTCCGTCACCAAATAGCCACCGACAACGTTTATCGACGCCAGCGCTACCGCACCAACGCCCAACCATTTCGATAGATCATGCTGACCAGTACCCGCGAGAGCGATGGCGCCGACGACTGTGATACCAGAGATCGCGTTTGCGCCCGACATAAGGGGCGTATGAAGCGTAGAGGGCACTTT
>DOVB01000224.1 GCA_003520285.1 Halieaceae bacterium | reverse complement strand
TGAGCACCTGGGCGGTGTTTGGTGAACTCTACTATCAGGTCACTGATCAATTGAAGGCAACTGTGGGTCTGCGTTACAGCGATGAGCAAAAAGATGGTGTTCAGCGTACGATTTATGTGACCTTTCTAGATCTACCCAACGAAGCTAACGATGGAGATTTCTACTTCCCCACCTACGAAGATAGCCAGACGAGCTGGAAATTCAACCTGACCTATGATTACTCAGATGACATCATGTTCTACGGGACTGCGTCTTCAAGCTTTAAGTCTGGTGGATTTAACCCGATCAGCGGCGATGACCCCTTGGTTCAGGCCGATCCTCGTAATGCAGTCTTCGAGCCCGAGTTCATCGATGCGATCGAGGTTGGAATGAAGGCGACCCTGATGGATGGCGCGATGCGACTGAACGGTACCTACTTCTTCTATGACTACCAAGATCTTCAGGTAACGCGTATCGTCGCAGTAACCGCTCTGAACGGCAATACCGACTCAGAGATCAGTGGTTTTGAAGTGGAGTTGACTTGGGCCCTGAGCGAGAAGTGGCTGCTATCTTGGCAGGCCTCGTTTATAGAGTCTGAAATCTTGGATTATCAGGTCTACGATACTTCTGATCCTAACGCGAAGGGCACTTCGGAGGGCTTGGTATCAGTGCTGGGCAACAATTACTTGGTTGGCATTGCCCCGTCGGATTGTGCAGCCGGCGCGATCACTAGTGGCGCGGCAGCAGGCTTGTGCCCAGGCATTCCGAAAGACCAAAGCGGGAACAGTCTATCGAACACGCCAGAGACCAGCATGAACATCGGCCTCAGCTATTTAACGCAGCTGGGTGGTCACCCTTTGACAATCTCGACCAACTATTATTGGCAGGATGACATGTACTCCAGAAACGAAAACGAGGCAAAAGACGTATCGCCCTCGTGGGAAGTCTGGAACGCCAGCGCAATGTTAGAGGATGTTGATGGTAAGTGGTATGCCTCGGCATGGATTAAGAATATTCTGGATGAGGATTACATCACCGGTATGTACACCACTTCTGCGGTATCAAGCTTGTTCACTAACCAGTTCTTGTTGGATCCACAGACTTACGGTTTGACGGTAGGCTATCGGTTCTAAGCAATGACGAGTATCAAGAACCCGGCGCTGCCGGGTTTTTTTTTGAGTTTTTCTAAGGCAGTGAGCGCGGCTGTGCGCTGCTGAAATACCAACGCTGAGCCATATCAAAAGTAAGTGCCGGTAACTGTTATTAGGCTGGTATCGCGCTTGGCCGATGATGCCAACTCTTTAGCGATCGCGGATTGTCTGGATAATCGTTAGTGCTTGTGAGTACAAACTCGGAATGATCGCATCCAAGGCGACTATCGCCGCGGGTACAATAATGACAAGGTACAAAAGGGGTGCAGAGCGAGATCCGAGCCCGAGCTGATCCTCTGTATTCGATCGCGCAATTCTACTTGCCTCGATCAATAAACCACTTAATAACAATATGATAAGTGCTTGAAACTCGTTCATGTCAGATGCTCAGAGGCCGGATATTGGTGCTAGAATAGCGATCGGGTTGTTGTGTCTCAAGCGAACTGAACCCAGTTTGCGTTGAAATGAAAGTTATGGACGATAAATGTTGGGTGATGCTGAGATAGTCAAAGCGGGTCCTTTGTCGACGGTTCAAGATCTTGGGCGTCTCGATCACGAGGCCAAGGGGGTTCGCGTTTGTGGCGTAATGGATAGACTTGCCGCGAGTATCGCCAATCGTCTGGTTGAAAACCCCATTGATGCTCCTCTTATCGAGCAAACACTGATGGGTGATCAAATCCGTTTTAATCAGCCTGCCAGAGTCGCCGTTTGTGGTGGTGATGCAGAGGTGCGTCTTGATGGCGAACGCCGCACAACGTGGCAAAGCTTCCTAGTTGCTGGGGGCAGTGTGCTGAGTGTTAAGGGTATGGCCTGGGGCGTTCGAAGCTACCTCGCCGTGCAAGGTGGCTGGCACGTTAAGCCTGTGATGGGCAGCTCAAGCACTGATTTAGCCGCGGGTCTCGGCGGGCTTAACGGCAGGTCACTGAGGGCCACAGATAGCCTCAGATTTCAACCTACAGAGTCGCTCTCGTCTACCTCCGATTTACGCTTTTCATCCGCTCGTCTCACCGAGTTGTATCAACGTGATCGGACTACGGTTGGTTTGCGGATACTTCTGGGACCAGACCTTGACCATTTTGCAACACGATTTCTGAATCGGCTCGGCTATATTGAGTTTAAAGTCGGATCAGATAGTAACCGACAAGGCATTACGCTCGAGATCGGATCAAACGAGCAAGAACTTCATTCAGCGCTCGGCCCAGACATTGTCTCGTCTTTCACGACGATGGGCTCTATTCAGGTACCGGCTCATGGTCGACCAACGATTCTAATGGCTGATCGTCAGTCAACGGGTGGCTTTGCTCGCTTAGGGAAAGTCATTGATGCCGATTTACCGGTGCTCGCCCAATGTCGAGTCGGGCAAACTATTGTTTTGCTGCCAGTCAGTATAGAAGAGGCGAGGGCTGCCTCGCGTTATCTCGACACTGTTTGTGACTATTCTCGGCTCGAAAGTTAGACGTGCATCGGTGCATTTGCACTATTTTAGTGCTACCTAAACGTGACTTGTGCGGTATTTAAACCGCCGCCAAGAGCGATAAACTCTGATAATGCGGTCTTTTAGGACGTTGGCACAGCGCTTGCTTTAGTTTAGTCGTATCCATCCAGATCACACTTTTTAGACGCCAACTGATGTTGGCGTTTTTTTTTGGACTTCTTTTAGTAACCTAGCGTCAAAGATTCGGTAAACTAGGTCCTTTTTGTAGCAAGGATCGTTTATGAGGAGCAAGGTTCCGGTTCTGGTGGGAGTTGGTCAAGTCGTAGAGCGTTTAGAGGCCTCCGATTACCAAACGAAAACCGCAATACAGCTGGCTTGGGAGGCAGTGGAGATCGCATTGAGTGACGCGCATAGCGACATTCGAGACTCTATTTCAGCCATGACGGTCATTCGAACGTTCCCAGATTCAGTACCTAAAGAATTACAGCCTTTTTTGGCACCATTCGGTTGGTCTAATAATTTCGCGGGTTCGGTCGCCGATCAGCTGGGTTTCAGTGACGTCACGGTGCGTTACTCTGGGGCATGTGGCAACGAACCACAAAAATGGGTGGGTCGCTACGCTCAGCAGATTGCTATGGGCGAGATTACCGGGGCTATTATTTGTGGCGCTGAAGCGATTGCCACAATGAGGAAGGCCAAAGCAGACGGGCGCGATTTGGATTGGTCATCAGAGAGCAGTTATCCTGTTCAAGATGGCGGTATGAATACTGATTTCATGGTCGAAGGTGAGCTGATTAGACACGGTGCCGCTGTCCCGACATCGGTTTACCCCTTGCTAGAGCAAGCTCGACGGCTACAGCGGCAGGAATCTTCCGATCAGTATGCGCAACACATGGGTGAATTATTTGCGCCTTTCACTGAGGTTGCGGCCAATAACCCCTATTCGATGAGTCAAAAGCGACTCGAGCCAGCGCAAATTGCCAAAGTGACGGCATCGAATAGGATGGTGTCCGATCCGTATCCAAAGGCGGTGATTGCGCGTGATTGGGTTAATCAAGCCGCTGCGGTGGTGATCATTGCAGAGGACGTGGCGGATGCACTTGGAATTTGCCAGTCTCAGAGAGTCTATTTACATGGGCATGCAGACAGTCTCGAGAAACCCGTGTTAGAGCGATCGAACCTCGCGGCCAGCGAGGCCATGTCTCGCACCTACGATCAAGCATTGGCTTGTGCTGGAAAGTGCTTCGAGGAGATGGACTGGGTAGACATTTACAGCTGCTTCCCGGTTGCGGTATTTAATGTGCTTGATCACTATGATTTGCCGACCGTGTCAGACCGGGCCTACACGCTAACCGGCGGGCTGCCGTTCTTTGGTGGTCCTGGCAACAATTATTCGCTCCATGCTATTGCATCGGCAGTGGATCGTTTACGGCAATCACCCGGTTCTTTCGCCTTAGTGGGTGCAAATGGTGGTTATTTATCGAAACATTCCGTCGGCGTCTATTCGACGCAACCTTGTGAGTGGCGTCCGAATACGAATGAGCAGTTACAGGCGGGGCTTGATCAGATTCAATCTGTGTTGGTAGAGACCGATCCGAGTGGGGTGTTCGAGCTTGAATCGTATACTATTTTGTATAAAGGAGAGCATCCACAGCTGGCCATCATAATTGCTCGGTCTCCAGAAACTGACAAAAGGGCGGTTGCCACCTCGGTCGAT
>DOVB01000058.1 GCA_003520285.1 Halieaceae bacterium | reverse complement strand
GTCGTCATCGCCAACACCCCTCACAGTGCGCCTTGTAAAAGTCGATTGCGAGGTCCTCGCCCACTAATTTTATCTGGTGATAACGCCTTTTCTAAAGCTGGCTTATTTTTATTCTTATTCTCGAGCCACGTATTGTCTAAGCACTGTATCCGCCGTCAACAAACAGACATTGCCCCGTAATATACTTGGCACGCTCAGAGGCAAGAAAATTCGCCGCTTCAGCGATATCTTCTGCACTACCAAAAGTAGACAGCGGTAAGACAGCTTTAACAGCCGCCTTCCAATTCTCATCAAACACGCCTTTTGCTTCGAGCCGTTTAAAAATTCCCGCCTCTATAACACCGACTCCAACACTGTTGGCACGAATTTTATTCGCTCCCTCTTCGACGGCAATGGTGCGCATCAATGCGTCGATTGCGGCCTTGGGTGCTACAGAAAGTGCATCTCTCGATGGTGTTTTACTTAGGCCAGCGGACGAAATATGAATAAGTGAACCGCCACCATTATCACGCATGTGCTGTATTACCGGTTGCACAATGTTCATAAATCCTTGCAGATCCTGATTGACTACCTCCGACCACTGTTGAGGAGTGATTTCAGCTACCAGCGGTTGCGCAATATTGGTGCCAATAGCATAGATCAATGTATTGATACGACCGTGGGCTGAAACAACATCACGCACTAAGTCGAGGCATTCGATAGTGGAAGATACGTCTAGCTTATGGCTGCTAATAAAACCTTTGAAGACCTTTTCTTCAATTCTCCTTTTTAATTCGGTTATCGCGAGCTGGTTACTGCGGTAAGTGAGAGCAAGATTATTGCCGTCCGCTCCTATCTTCTCAGCGCAGGCCGCTCCCAATGCGCCACTGGCGCCGAGCACCAACGCGGCTCCTTTCGTGAAATCGCTCGCATTAGCGCCCGGCTTGATCATACAAATTCAGATTTAAGGGGTCCTACTTGCGCTACGATAGGCGCCAGCGCATCTACATCAAAGTTGTAAAACTTAGCCGCATTGCCACCAAGAATAGCAGCGACGTCGTCCTCGGGAAAACCTTGAAACGCTTCTTTCACTTCTTTCGCCGTATGCGGCCATGTACCCTCGGGATGTGGGTAATCACTGCCCCACATTAGTTGATCCATACCCAATTGATGGCGCATTTCAACATCACCACGTGGCATACAAGATGCACCAATCGCGCAGTTACGTTTAAAATAATCGACCGGCGACATCGACAAGTGCGAGCGGTAGTCACCGAGCTTCGCTGAGAAATGCGTGTCGTGATAATGGTGATCTAGCATTCGCAACATAGGTGGCAATAAAAAGCCTTGGCCTGTTTCTGTAACGCTGGCTTTCAATTTTGGAAAACGTTCAAACACACCTCCCCAAGCCATGAAAATCAATGGGCGGTATGTCCAGAAGAACACTTCAGAGATGAAAATGCCCACTGCACCTGGGTACTTTTCAATGTCACCCATTGGGAACATTTGCCCGTAGTAGTCTTCCATCGGCGCTGGGCCAGAATGAAAACATACAACAATGTTAAGGTCTTCACAGACTTCCCAGAATGGATCATATTTCGGGTTGTGGTATGACTCGTACTCATTAGTCAATAAGGGTAAAAGCACCCCACCTAGTCCATTTTTAGCAGACCAACGCACTTCTTTAATGCCTTCTTCAACATCCCAAAGAATTGGGCAAACAGCAATACCAAAATGGCGCGCGGGATTGTTCGAGACCATTTCAGCCAGCCATCGGTTGTGCGCCCGTGCACCGGCCCATTGCAGTTCTGCTATGACATTCTTAGTCGGCATTTGCAAACCAGCACCAAATGGCGGCGCATTTTGCTCGGTGATACCGTCAGGAAATATAACTTCTCCAGCGATGCCGTCACCGTTAAGTACCTCAATGCGCTTCTTGTAATCCCAAGCACCGCATAAATGCTCTTGAATGCCGCTGCGCCACTCATCGTTGACATCCTTAAGCAGGAACACTTTTTCTGCCATATCGGTCATTTCTGTTTGAATGGGCAATGCAATATCAAACATATCACGATATTTCGGGTCCATATACTCCCGATATTTTGCTGCCGGTAACCCGGCATGGCAATCAGACGAAATTACCAAGTGACGGTCAGATCCCATTTCTACGCTCCTAATTTATTGCGCGGAGTGAAGGTCTTCCCGTTGTGTCGCCTTCACCTTCCTCTGCATAAAATTGTTTGAACCATTTTCTATATTTGGCGATTGGGCCATCGCCATCGCAAAGAATGGGGTTATCACGATAGATTTTGTTCTCCCAAATTGGAATATCGTGGCCTACTTGGCGCACAATTTCTTCAATCAGCACATCTGTGAACATGTTAAATTGCTCGCTAATGTCTTTGGGTTTAGTGAATGCAAAACGTAACTTGATGCGGTCGGCAGTGATCGGCACCATACTTGCCATCATCACTGTTTTGAAAGCGCGAGCGAATACTTGTAACGCCATACCTGGACCAAAGTTTTGCGTGACCAAATGCATGTCTTCCATTTCGGTCATGTCGATATTCCCTTCTTCATCAATCCGAGGCGTGCGCGTGACCATGTCGGTTGATCGGTGCGCGCCATTTAAGATAACTTCTGCGCGCGGCATATCGGCTGCACCATGCACATAAACAAAATGTGCAATATCTACTGCATTCTCACCAGACTCTTGTAAGCAGGTATTAATCTCCCACTCGTATGTATCTAACTCACTCCAATTTGGATCAGAGAACTCTGGCACCTCAATGATATCGAAAGACGGTGCGGCTTTATTTGGGTGGTACCAAGCCCACACCATCTGGTTCATCTCTTGTATCGGAAAAGCGTGTAAGCACGGCCCCTCCGTTGCACGCTTGGGCATATTCTTTGCGTACGGTATATTTGTTACAGACCCAGTGCCGTCAATTTCCCAAGCGTGAAAGGGGCAAGCGATGGACTCACCCTTCACTTTACCGCCGTGCCCTAAATGAGCGCCAAGATGGGGACAGTAAGGTTCCATAAGTTTTGCTTTACCACTCTCGGTGCGAAACAAGACCAATTCTTGCCCGAAAAAATTAACAGCCTGAACGTCTTTTTGTTGCAGGTCCTTACTGTATGCAACGGCGTACCAACCAAATGGAATTGATAAGCCTGTTGATAGATCCTGTAAATGTCCCATAATTAGCTCCTCAACCCAAGCTGGGTGGTACGGGGTTGGTTTGATTTAGAATTGATTGCATGCGTTTTTCTACTTCCGAACGTGTTTTTGGATTCCACTCCATCACCCAAAATTTGCTATCGCGAATGCCCATCAGCGCAGTCTGAGCAACTTCATCAGGATGTGTGGTTTCCAAACTAGCGCCGTAACTCTCCATAAGTATCCGCAAATCGTCGGCGGTCTTTATACCGCTATCAGGTGCGTCTGCTGCCTTAGTATAGTCGCTTGGTCGAACTCGGTCAGAATCAAAAATACCAGTATCAACAATATGCGGCCCTGGGAACAGAGCGTGCACCTTTACCTTACTTTGCGCGACTTGTAACTGCTGATACAAAGCTTCGGTGACCGCCTGAACTGCGGCTTTAGTCGCCGAGTAAACCGGTTGGTCTGGATAAACCAAAAATGCGCCGTTACCGGAGCCAGTAATCATGATACTGGCTTCTTCATCGGCAGCAATTAATCTAGGCATGAACGCGTTTATGGTATTAATCACTCCCCATAAGTTAACGTCGAAACACCACTTCCAGTCATTGTCAGCGTAGCCCCACATAGGCCCCGCTTCACCCGCCGCAACACCTGCATTCGCAAACACTAAATGTGCGCCACCAAGTTTGTCAAATGCTTTACTGGCCAGCGCCGCAAGGTCGGCTGATTTGCGCACATCACAAATCTGAGCACTGGCCGACACGCCTAGTTCAGAGAGAGACGCTAGCGTAGCATCTAATGCTGCTTGGTCTACATCAGCTATTAGCACACTGGCCCCTTCTGCACCAAGCGCAAAGGCAAGAGAACGGCCGATCCCACTGGCGCCGCCGGTAATGACAGCGAGTTTACCCTTAAAATCTTGCATAGCTACTCCTTTGCTTCTTAGGTTTCCATAGGCTCAGACCTTAGCTGGAGATCTCGAGTCGCCTATCGCTTCTGCGTAAGGCCAAAACTCATCGGCATCCAACTCACCAGCTTTTATAATACTGCGATTTAGAGAGTTTAGTGTCCAAAAGTAGGTGTGAACCATTTCCCACGTAGGTAGACACTCAGAAATTAGATCCGATTTGCTTTCACGCAGAAACATCTCGCCTTTATCGGTTTGCCGAAGGGCGGCGCCGTATTTTTGATTGACACGACAGCTTTGTAGCGAGAACTCAAGCTTACCGTTTCCTATACTCAAGTCGCAGGCCGACTTGATCCGCCACCCAGTAAATTCAAACGCTTCGCCAGGACCATCAGAGCTAGAGACCACGCTTTTGCATTCAACAAAAGTTTGCGCTAGGTGCATGACCTGAGCCATACCCTCACCGATAAAAGTGAAATAATTGATGGTAGCCAAATATTGAGCCTGCCCCCAATGTTCACGGCTTGGATAGACAACCTCTTCTTGGTCCATTGCATAAGCAAGTGCGCATTGCCCTTTGATCATGTTGCAGTCAGCGGCGATCATCATTGTGCAGCCATTTTTTAGAACATCCATCAAGTGATAATTGTGTACAGAGAGCAACTTTAGATTTTTGCCAACTTTACAGCTCGGGGCACAGCATAGCGATGCCTTTTGGATCCGTGCAATATTCGATCTTCAGCATCGGTCAATTCGCTATGTCGCCAGGCACTCTCATGGGCGGGGTATGTATACTCATGAACACCTCCGCACCATAGCGGTTACTTCGACGCTTTATAGTCTGTCAAAGCTATGCGATTTTGTTCTCAATGTCTAACTAAACAGAACATACTGTGGTATTTTGTTTCACTACATTACAAACAGTTTTAAAAAATGAAGACTAACGATCGAGCTCATGTTGACAAAAGAATTACCAGTACGCGAAACACTATTCTCGATGCAGCAATCAGCCTGTATCGCAAGCTAGGCATTGAAAAAACCTCAATAAGCCAAGTAATCGACCTCTCAGAAGTTGGGCGCTCTACGTTCTACCGCCACTGCAGTGGTCGTGATGATTTGCTCAACCAAGTATTGAACAGAGATTTTGATGCTTTAATGCTTGAATTCCAATCTGTTAGCAGATGCTACGAGTCATTAGAAGAGCAAATCGAGGAGGACATGCTTTGGTTCCTTGAGCAATTTATTCGTCGCCCAGCGCTGAGCCTTGTATGCTCCGATATTAAGTGGCAGCGCTACCAACAAACTGCAGAGTCTCTATCTGCATTTCGTCGGGCTTCGATAGCCTGCGCCACACCGACTTATCAACGCGCCTTAAAAGAAGGTAGATTAAGAAAAGGGATTAGGATGGATAACTATATCGACTGGGCCTCTTTTGTCGTTATGTCTATGCAAGTTGCAAATATGCCCTCCAAAAAGACGCGCCTCTACTCGAGAGCAACGTTGAGGAATTTCTTAGTTCCTTCTTTGATCAAAGATAAAGATTATGGCTAGATTGCCGACATTAGAGGATCTAAATTAGTGTAACGACATTTATCGTCCGACCAGCACCTCACCGGTTTAGGGAAGCGTTAATTGACAGTATGAAATTTATATGATGACCAGGACTCGTTGATAAGCTCTAATTTACTAATAACAAATAGTTCGACGACGTGCAGTTCTTTCGCAGTGCGCATTGCCAACTGACCACATCAAGCAAAGGAAATTACAACAATGATGACTTATAACACGATCTTGACGTCTCAGGCAGAGCGAGTATTCAGTATTACATTAAATCGGCCGACAGAGCTCAACCCACTCTCGCGGGAAGTGCTTGATGAACTCGCCGCTGCACTCGAGGCTGTAAAGAACGACAGCGCAGTGAGTGTGATTATTATAAAAGCAAACGGTAAGGCTTTTTCTACTGGATACGACTTACGAGAGGAGCATTGGATTACCAGTCAATATCCTGGAAATTTTGAAGGAAGTGTCAATATTGAACAGGACAGGCGGGATGTGCATCTGATTGTAGATTATTGGATGAAGATTTGGCGCTACCCTAAGCCAATCATTGCTCAAGTTCAAGGAGATTGCCTCTCTGGTGCTGGTGAACTTCTTGCAGTTTGTGATTTAGCAATTGTCAGTGAATGGGCGCGGTTTGGCCATCCAGCCGCATGTGATCTCGGCATTCCTCCATCGATTATGTTTTGGCCAATGCTTATCGGTTATCGGAAGACTAAAGAGCTTTTATATACCTCAAGGCTGATAGACGCCCAGGAAGCTGCACGAATTGGACTGATAAACGAAGTGGTTACTCACGAGGAGCTTGAGGCCAGGGTGGCGACTATAGCAGCGCATATTGCACGTGTACCCTTAGATAACATAGCGGTTTTAAAGGATGTCTCCAATACATGGTTTGAGAATATGGGGATGGAGTCCTCGATTAGGAGAGGTGCAGACCTAGATGCTGTTTATCACCAGTTTGATAGCTTTCGTGATTTTTTTAAGACCTTAAAAAATCATGGTGTTAAGGCAGCGTTTAAAAAAAGAAAGGAACTCTACGGCTAATTTGATAGTTGTTGGTAGAGCCGAGGGAATATTGATTTAACGGAGTCTGTTGAGATTTGAGTCGAGCATAATAAAGTTGGTGTTAATCAAGTTTGACATTATAAATCGAACAATAGCCAACATAAAAGGAGGAATTAATAATGGAACTCCCTATTGGGTCAAGTTATGAGGAAATATGCAAGCAATTTTCGTGGCAGATTCCCGAGTATTTTAATATTGCTGATTCGATCTGTGACAGATGGGCGGAAGACGAGGGTCGGCTGGCTATTACCCACGAGGACCATAACCAGCAGATTACACATTACACTTTCAGCGATCTTAGGTCGTACGCCAATCAAATGGCGAACTTGTTTGGATCACTGGGCGTCTCCGCGGGGGATCGTGCTCTGATTGTTTTAACACAGGGGCCTGAATGTGCGATTTCACATATCGCCTGTTTCAAGTCGGGTATTGTTTCCTGTCTGGCCTCTGTTCTGTTCGGTCCTGACGGGCTGCAACACCGACTTGAAGGTAGTCGAGCTAAAATTTGTATCACAGATTCAAATAATTTGGAGAAAATAAAAACAATTCGTGCAGGATGCCCTCATTTAAAACACGTCATCGTTATAGACGGGGATGGCGATTTAGACTCTCTCTCGTTTTGGAAGTCAATCGACTCCGAGTCTGATCAGTATTGTAATATACGCTCGCATTCTGAAGATATCGCTTGGATTAACTACACTTCGGGCACAACAGGGTTGCCCAAGGGCGTGATGATGCCACACCGTGTTTTATTGGGTAACGTACCGCTCTTTCAGTACTATTATGACTATTTTCCTAAGAAACACGACGTGTTGTGGTCTCCTGCCGACTGGGCTTGGGTGGCAGGCTTTGTCGATATATTTCTAATGGGCTTGCACGCGGGCTGTCCAGTGGTAACTACGGCAATGAAAGGCTTCGACGCCACGGAGGCTTTTCGAATTCTAGTACAACATAAGGTCACAGTGTCACTTCTGCCTCCAACGGTTCTGAAACTGATGCGTCAGGTCGATGTCGAGCCTGCCCACAATATTGATCTTAGAGTTGTGCTGTCAGGTGGCGAGGCAGTCGGCAAGGAGCTTGCTGAGTGGGCCGATAAACGATTTGGTCTGGTTATCGCGGAGGGTTTTGGACAGACCGAGTGCAATGGGATGATTGGGACAAATCCCCGCCTTATGGAGGTTAGGCATGGATCACTCGGCAAGCCATTGCCCGGATTCGTCTGCAAGATCATTGATGACAAAGGAGCTATTGTTCAGCCCGGCGTAAGAGGAAATATTGCTGTACAGAGGCCGCATCCAGCAATGTTTGCCGGTTATCTAGATGATCCAAAAGCCACTGCAGAAAAATTTATTGGGGATTGGATGATAAGTGGTGATTTGGGCGAGCAAGACGAAGATGGCTACCTCTGGTTCCACGGCAGAATTGATGATGTGATTACAAGTTCCGGATATCGGATTGGTCCTTCTGAGATAGAGGACTGCTTACTCAAAAGCGACGCAGTTCAGTCTGCCGCAGTTGTGGGTGTCCCGGATGCGCAGCGGACTGAAGTTGTTAAAGCGTTCATTATTCTTGCTGACGGTTATACTGCCAGTGAAGAGCTCGCTGACGCTCTGAAAGATATTGTTCGGCAGAATCTTGCTAGGCATGAAGTGCCCCGCATAGTGGAATTTGTCGATAAATTTCCGATGTCGACTACAGGAAAGATACTCCGGCGGGAGTTGAGAGGTCGCTGATGAATCGTCTATGCGTAGTGTGTAAACATCGATATTCGTTTAACTCTCATCGCGATTGTCATGTAAGTTTGTCCATCGCAGCACGATTCTATCCGTTGGTTCTATCATTGTCGTCATAATTTTCACAACTATTAGGTCGAACTTTTAGTATCCAAAGGCTCAGACGGGGCCCAGTGCAGCCTTTCCTGATGTCCACTGGCTCAGGGCAGTCGGACAGTCGTTAAAATAGTGGATTCCCGATGTTATGATTGTTGTTACGGTGTGGACGTAATCAGCGCTTTAGTCGCGTGGGGGGTTGATGCCATATCGCTGAGGTGACCGCGCGCTCTTGAAGCCAAGCAGGCATGGGCGCTGTGATACCCAATACTTTCGCATCATAGGTGCTCCAGCGCGGCGTTGGAATTTCTATCACCCGTGCGTAGTAAAAGGACTCTTGATTGGGATCAAAATCCGGATCAGTCCAGACGGCCGCTAGTGCGTCTTCGCCAATTGTATTGGTGTAAGAGGAATTCTCTATATCAACCGTATTACCAATCGGTGCCAGATCGCCATCAACATCCAACCCGCGCACACCCGCCCAGGCTACGTTATGGATGATCTCCTGCGAGTTGCCATTACTGTCGAGCCAGCCTTTGATGATTTGAATGCGGTCGAGATTGCCGCTGTCTGGATCGCGCTGTGCCCAAACAGCAAAGCTGGGTGCCCCGCCTTCCGCAAGCGGCACCGGCAATTGCCCACCCATCGGCACACCCTGTGCCTGTGCGATCACATCGCGGTTTAGACTATTGGTGAGGTCTTTTGCAAAAGCCCAGCCACCGTAAAAGCGCACACTGATACGCGTGCCTGAAGTGGCATAGGTTTCCTTGCGCCGCATAGCTTCGAACAGCGCGTCGCGGGTGTTCTCTTCTGCCCAGACCGCCGCCAGTCCTGCAGCGCTCCATAGCTTGCCGCCGGGGCTCTCCTCTGGGAAGAAAAATGATTCACGCAGGCGCACACCGGCACTGCCATCCAGCATAGGTAGTTTACCGTGATACCGGTCTTCATCGACCGGTGAGCTCGCGTTATGCCCGTCGGAGCTGCCGATAACGCCAAAGCGATAGGGATTGAAACCCTCTCGGTGAGACATCTCGATTCCCAAACGCAGTGCGTCGCGAATATAACCGCCTTGCGGTTCTGAGAATTCCTGGGACGCGGCCAACTGAGTGTCATAAATTTCGAAACCGGCAAAAGGGTCTTGTGGGGAGAGTAGCAGGTGCGTTTCAGAGGAGCCTTTAACCTGAAACATTTCGCTGATTGGCTCATTACGCAGCCGACGCGCGGCATAAGCGGCTGTCATCGGCTCGCCAGAGAATTGCGCATCACCGTACATAATGCCATCACTGAGGTTGCCATTGTGGGGGATCGCAAAATTATCCATACCCTGCTCCCGCTGCACCTCAAGTGCACTCCATAGATCGCGCGGGTCTTCTGATTCCAGCGAGGAGTAAGGTAAGTCCGGCACTGCTGAACTGCGATAAATGACGTTACGATGCAGGTTACGCCCTTGTGGCATTGAACTCCACTCGTAGCCATGGAAGCTAGTGAATCTGCCGGGGTCGTTGTGGCGTTCGGTGATATCTTGGCTCTCCTGCCAGGCAGAGCGCGTCATGTCTTCCCATCCCGATTGCAGGATATTTTTCAGATCGAACGAGGCGAGGGTTCTGGCGAATATGACGGTGTTCCAAAGCTTGCTGTCCTCGAGAAGACGATCTCGAAAGTTGCGCTTGTTCAGCGTGAGTTCCGGCTCTACTGTTTTTAAGACACCGAGGTACTCCGAGTGATCCGTGACGGCCGCAAAATCCAACGGTCGCCTCAACTTGATACCGTAGCCTCCAGCGTGTCGAATCTCGCCACCTTTAAAGTAGCGGTAAGCGTCTTCGGGCGTAGCGCGCACACCCATGGTGTAGGCGTCGGTCGAAAAGCTGGTGTGCACGTGCAGGTCACCCCAGTAGAGATTGCCATGAGGGTTAGGTGCCGACAGCGGCTTTGGCGGAACGGATGTAGCGGTTGCCGCGTCGAAGGCTGGAAACATGCTGGGGTCATCGACGGGGCTGCATGCGATGAGCATTGCCGCGAATGCGAGACTGATAGCGTTTGTGACGAGTAGTTTCATAGCGAACTCGGCATCGAAGTGTCGATAGTATAAACCCCCTTTTGACTGAAAAACCACCCCTTGCCCACCCCGCAACAACCCGGCTATTTCGAGGGCAGACGCCGTCAATCTCGTCTGATACAGGGGCTTAATCAGCGAAATCGGCCGGATTTCGGCCTTGTGATCCGTCCAATCTGAACCGGCGACCCTCGAGCAATCGGAACACATCTTGGTATTCACCGTTCTCCTTCAGGTGATTTAGGATCTTCTAGATCACCACCGAGTCTTCGATGCGGGCATTGACTTTCATGGCGCGAGTAGCAGCCCGATCCAACTTTTGAGCGATAGCTCTCACAGCTTGGCCGTCAGGGATTCCAAGAAGCCAGCGATTGAAGTGACTCGTGGTGACAATGTGACAACGCTTATGCACCGCGGAGCTTAGGGCCTACAAGAAGTCTAGGCGAGAAGACGTAACAGGTAATAGACACCAGCAACGGCTATCCCGCAGTGAAAAAGGGCCCCATACCATTTGTTCTTCAGTGAAAAGGCGGGTTTACGCTTTCCCTACTTCTGCCGTTTTTACTGTCGAACCTGATCACGCGAGTAACAGCGAGCCTCAGCCGTGCAAGCCGTGCTCGATGGGACATTCCCCGCGGGCCAGCTTGCGAGCGCGCTCCACCAGGGTATCTTCCATTGCTTCCCGCCCTATCATTATTACGAAGTCCCGTTTGCGCAGACCTTCCAGAGCAAACTCCGCGAGCTCGTGCAGATCCTGTACCGGTAGATCCACACCAATCTCCTTCATTCCCGACATAAACTCGTCGAAGGTCATCTCGCCACCCTCAGGCACCGGCTTTTCGCGGGCCAGCTCGTCGGGGCGATTGCGCTTCGTGGTCCAGATACCGGTGGGGAGAATGCCTCCTGAAGGATAAAAAATACAGGCACGCAGTTTTGTGCTCTGGCCCACCAGCTGAGCATTCAGGCACTCGGTCATGATCGATAAACCCGCTTTACTGGAAGCATAGACGGATTGATCAGCCAGAGGTGAGATTCCCCCGTCACCGGAGCTGGTATTCATGATCACGCCCTCTTCATCCGACTCGAGCATTCGTGGCACGAATGCCTGGATGCCGTGAGCGACCCCGCGCAAATTTACACCCAGCACCCACTGCCAGTCGTTGGGCGTTGTATCCCAAACATTGGTGTTGGTGACACTCACACCAGCGTTATTACACAGCACGTGGCAACTGCCAAACTCCTCGAATACGGCATCGGCGAGCGCTAACACCGAATCGGATTTTGATACGTCGGTCACGATGGCGCGCACCGTGCCACCTGCAAGCGCCAGCTCATCCCGAGTGGTCTCCAGCGCACCGCGCTCGACATCCGCCAGCACCACCTTGGCGCCGGCGGCAAGGAATGCACGAGCCAAGGACTTTCCAATACCGCTGGCGCCACCCGTGATGACGACCACTTTGTCTTTAAAATTCTGCACTTGGGTTCTCCTTTAAAGTGAATCAATATCAGCCCAAATCATAGGCTATGAAAAAGTTATACCACAATTCCAGCGCATACATCCCCAGCGAGCCTAAACTAATCCTGGACGCACCGATATTGTCAGCTATGGCAGTGGTACCTGAGACGTGCTGCTCTTCAGTCGGGTTGGTAGCGTAAGTTGCCGCTCCGCATCACCTCGAAATTTTTCGCAGGCTGCACTTCACCAGAGTAAAGCATGGTATCTGCAGTCCAGCCGCATCCTGTGTCGCAACGCGACAGCAGAGCTGCGGGCTGACGACTCACAGAATAGACTTTCTGCCCGGTCACCGCACTGATCTCGTAGCTGTAATAGCAGATGGAGCCAAGTGTTAGTCTGCTTGACCGCGTGTTTTCAATGATTGACGCACAAACGCCGGTCCAAAAATCTCGACCTTCAGCAACGCTCAAGAATGCCGCCACGGGAAACCACGAGGTCACAGTGATGGCGCTGCCAGTGGTAATCTTGCAATGCAGAACACCTCCGCGGCCGAGCGACGGCGACAGACGCTATACATCGATTAGGTCGAGCAGCTGGCTTTCTTTACGCGGCAGATACAGGCCGTCAACGTAAGCCTCAGCGTCGCGCTGGTTGCTGCCGCGAATGCAGACTTTTCGGTACTACACCGGTTAATCTGCAAATCCGGCACATGGAAGCCGAGCCACTCGATGAGGGTGCTGCCGGCATCACGTAGCTAAGTAGCGATGAACGCACCAATTGAGACCCGCGCACCCTGACTTGCCTGCTCCCGTTTCTGGGCGGTGATCATCCCCTTCTCCAGCACCACGTCCTGCGTCCAGTTCAGCATCGGGGCTCCGACCAGCGCAACATTACCATGGTAGAGTGAGGTAGGGCTCTTGCAGCAGTTTTTCTGCGATCAGGCGTAGTTCCCATCTGTCCCTACTCGTTAGTGTTGACGCACTAAATGTCAGTGAGCCCGGCTCAGGCTTGCAGAGGGCCACCATTACTCCCACGCCAACGTGAGTTGCCAATAGTGCTGGCCCAGGGCTCGAAGGCCTCTGCATCCAGTGCATCACCCAGGTTGACGCTACGACCCAGGAACTCCGGAGTCCAGAGCCAGGTTTCAGGCTTAGATTCCGGCGGCAGACGCTCAGAGAAGGGGTCCCAGGGGCTGTCGCGGAGGATTAAATTGCCTTCGACTTTTAGTTTTTGTGCGGTGCCGTAGTTGCTTACAACATTGACTACATGCGGCGGGAAATCAAAACCGGTTTCGGTGTAGGAGGCCTTGCGAGAGTACTTGACCCAGAATTCGTACTCGTCGAATTTGGGGCCATTATCCAGGGTTTCCGTGACATGGCCAACGAATTCCAAGAAGGTGTAGTTCTGGTGGGTGACTCGCGCCCCGATCTGATCCATCAGACGGAAGTATTTGATCTCGGCCGGGTACTTGGGCTGGCCAAATTTTTCCTGGCTGATGAAAATCTCGGCTTCCTTGTCGATGGCATAACCCAGCGCGAACTGGCCTTCCTGTCCTTTGTAATTGCAGGCCACTGTGCTCAGCAGGCCTTGCTCGGGCTGACCGTTCACTGGCACGTTGTAAACTGTCAGAGTCACTTCGGGACGACTGCCTAGGCCAAAGCCCGGCGGCAATACGGCGGCCACCGCGGCCTCGGTGGTACAATATCGAATTTTTAGCATCGGCCAGTTGTAGTGGTCACCAGGAGTAGACATCAAAAGCTCATTCATAACGTAATTTATCCTTATAGGTCGGTTAAATATTGATTTGGCATAACATTCGGTTCTCGTGCAGCATGTAAGCGTATAACTGCTGGGACCACTTGCGGTACTTCGCAATCAGGCCGTCGCTATCACACAGCGTGGGCAATTCAAAGTAGACCTTGTGATCTAAGGTACGAATGTCCTGCTCTACCTGACGCACTATTTTCTGCACCGTGTCACTGGCCATCATTGAGTTGTTTTCGGACTGTTCACGCGACAGCGAACAGTTGAAACGCAGAGGCACGTTTTGGTTCTCGATCGACGCAGCATTAGGCACTATAGGCATATCAAACGTACTTGAAAAGCATTGGAGAGTGTTGCCAAGGCCTACGCTCTCAGGCACCAGGTGCACGACGGCACCATCATTAATACCATTAAGACCCACTTTTCCCTGCTCCTCAATGGGATGGGTCTGGGAGTCAAACTCTTTGATCCAGTACGGGCAGTCAAATACCGAGTCGCGCGGAGGCATGCCGCGCGCAGTCATAAAGTGCCGCTTATAGACAGTATTCTCGCTAATCTTCTGAATAGTGGTGCTGATTTTCCAGTCGCAGCTCTCTAGTGGTGACCAAGCCACAGAACTCGACTCTGCGGTAGAGTCAACTTCAAAACTGGGTTTAGTGCCATTCGAGTGGGACCGGGCCCAGAACAGGTGACTAAACTCTACCAACGGGAACTTGACCAGATATTGCTCGCTGTCGACTTCCGGTAGCATTTGCATGGCGCAAGGCACTGACTCCCAGTATCCCCTGCACTTACCCCAGGCACCAGGAGGGTGACTCAGCGAATCGCTTTCGGTGATGTCATACTGGCCATGGTGAGTGCCAAAGTCGCGGCAGTAAGGATAGAGCACTGAGACTGCGCAGTCCTCGCTGTGAAACAGCACCCGTTCGCGGTCGAAACACTCGACTGGACTCATGTCGCCGCGCTTGAGCTCGTCGCACTATTGCAAGGTGCGCCAGGGAAATTGATGGGTTTGTCGTCTAGCTTCTTCATAGGGATTATCTCATTATCACCTAGTATCGGTCCGAACCCATAATTCCCGAAATACCACAGCGTTGTGGTCCGAGTTATCTTTTTCGGGCTCGCCATCGAGCTGCAGATTGGGGAAACGCTTGAACAGCTCGACCATGGTCAGGTAAAGTTGACGCTTGGCCATTGCGGCGCCAATACAGTAGCGCGGGCCGTAACCAAACAGCACATCGGGCTTGAATTCGCGCTTCACATCAAAGCGCTCGGGGTCAACGAAATACGCTGGGTCATGGTCTTTCAGGTGTGGCATCATCAGCACCATCTGGCCTTTGCGCACCTGCTGATCGAGCACTTTCATATCTTGTGGGGCATAGCGGGCAAAGCCCATCTTGGATGACGTAGACCAACGCATCACCTCGCTGAAGGCGTTGGAGAAGCTGTCCGGAGTTTCCAGCGCGGCTTGAATCTGCTCAGGGTGCTTGAGTAGCGAATAGAGCGTCCACTGTTGCGCTACTAGGGTGGTGTCGGCACCAGCACCGATCAGGGCCAGAATCAGGGTGATGATGTCCCAGTCGGAGAACTTCTCGTTCTCTTCCTCGATTTTCAGCAGCACACTCAGGAAGTCCGAATCGCCAGGATTGGCTCGCCGGTCGGCAATCACCCGCTGCAGGATTTCAATGGCGCGGTTGCTGTCCTGGCGAGCCGCCTCGCGACGATCGTCTGAAAGCGTCGGATTCCAGGCTTCGGTGAATGTCAGCACGACCTGCTTAATTTCTGGCCAATACTTCTCTGGGAGGCCAACCATGCGGCTGATACTGATAAAGGGAATGTGGCTGGCAACCTTTTCAATGTAATCAAAGCGCTCGAGTCCAGCGAGGTCACCAATCAGCTGCACCACGTCGGGTTTAATACGGCGCTGAATTTCATCCACCACGTTGCGCGAAAACGCTGGAGAAACCACTTTACGAATGAGCCGGTGGTGACCCTGGTCAGCAAGCAGGCTGTGGCCGATCATCGCACGTTCGTAATTGCTCCACTGGTCTTCTGGCGGGCGCTGTGGGGCAAATTCCCAATCGTAAAAATCCGAGGATAGGTACTCTGTACGCCAGCACTCGATGATATCGGGCATGCGGGTCATAATCCAGGCCTGCCAGGGCTCGTACCAAACCAGCGCGCCGCGATTGGCCAAGGCCAGGTACTGGGGCACAGGATCTTTGAGGTACCCATCCGAGGCTGGGTTGAACAAGATTTCAATCGGTGTTTTTGGGTCGTTGGCGGCGCTGATTACCATATCGCTCTTCCAAGGGACAGTCTCAAAAGAATACATACGAACATGATTGCAAGCAAGTACAGCGTTATTAAATTCTTCTTGGCCAGACTCAGCTGGATACTGACAAGAGCGACCGCTACGAAGTCGACCCTGATCGACGTTCGTAATGCTAATTCTCTGATTCGCCGATCCCAGTACGCGTCCAAATATCTGCTTAGATTCCGCGGTAACAGCAATCTGGCTGATGCCAAAATCCAATTTGAGGCTAACACACCTCTATTTTAAGAGCGCAAAAAGGCGCCGTATCCATCAGGCGCGCATCTGTCGTAAGTTATGCCCGTCACTGTGGAATCGACACTCACATGCGCCAAACTCTTGGCATCCACCACACCCGCCTCAGTGGCGTTCTCTACTGCCGTCGTCAATAGCCATTCCATGCCTTTTTCACCGAGCCGCTGACGCCACTTGGTCAGTGAGGTGGGGACCACTGGGGACTCTTGCTGGAAGTGTGTCTCACCACAAAATACTGGTAATACGGGCTCGCTACCGATTGCTGTATTAGTCGCTCATCCGACAGCGCTTCCATGTGCTTCAGCATCAGTAAGCCCGCCACTTGGCGACCTGAACTCGCCATCGGGCCACGGGCACTGCTACGCAGTGCGGCCCAGTGCCGCTCGAACAGCTCCCATGGCATCGTATCCGCCATGCGCATCAGCGGGTGTCTGCCATCGATGAACTCAACGAGCGCAGGGCCCTTATCATCGAACAGCTTGCTCTGCTGACGCTGTGACGCCGGATCGGCTTTAGATTTTATGGGTCGTCCTCAGATTGCGAGAAAATACGCATATTTTACCAAAACCTTGCAATTTTATGGCGCTAAAAATCGCTAGGGCATTTATAGTTAACAATCACAATGAGTCGTTCAGGGTCGACTATTCGAGTACTAAAACTCGATACTATTTTTTCGGGGAAAGGGTAGAAAGCAGGGGCGGCCAGTATGACGGCGTTCCGATAGTCGCATAGCTTGAGAGTTCAAAGAGTAACTATCTTTGATCAAACCATACAAACAAAGACTGGAGTAAATAGATGAGTGGACGTTTAAACGGTAAAGTAGCCCTTATCACCGGCGCAAGCAGAGGTGTCGGTTTGGCTGACGCTCAGCTAATGGTCGCCGAGGGCGCTAAAGTAGTAATGACCGATATCAATTCAGAGCAAGGTGAGGCGGCAGCAAAAATCATCGGCAAAGATGCCATGTTTATCAAGCAAGACGTGAGCAGCCAAGAAGATTGGGCTGCGGTAATTCAAGCAATAAGAGATACACATGGCCGCTTAGACATTCTCGTAAACAATGCGGCCATTTTGCTTTTTGGTGAAATCACCAATACTACGCTGGAACGTTGGCAAAAAATCCAGTCAGTGAATTCAGATAGCGTATTCATTGGCACTCAAGCAGCCTTACCTTTAATGGAAGAGTCAGGTGGCGGCTCTATCATTAATATGTCCTCCTCAGCAGCCGTGTTTGGGATGCCATACTTCGTCGCATACGCAGCGAGCAAGTCTGCGGTGCGGGGCCTCACAAAAGCGGTTGCGGTACACTGCCATCGCTCGCGTAACAATGTACGCTGCAACAGCATTCACCCAGATGGCATTGCTACTGACATGCCGATGGAAGTCGCCGGTGATATGCCAGAAATGGATGGTGTCAGCGCAATGAAAGCGCTAAGTTACACTTGTTTGCCAGAGGATATCGCTAAAACAGTGTTATTTTTGGCTTCTGACGATTCAGTTGGTATTAACGGCGCTGCCATTAACGTGAACAAAACAGCCACTATTACACCGCCCTACTTATAGGCTATGTTTAGTCTTTTCATTCAACCGCTCAACTGTTAATTTCAGGAGTAACCAATGAACGCAGCAGAACTATTTGCCAAGATGGACGAAAACTTTAATGCCGATGCCGCCGTCGGGATCGACGCTGTTTTCCAGTATGAATTCAGCGATGACGACAATTACTACATCGCGATAAAAGAGGGCACTAAAGATATTCAGCAAGGTAACCACGAATCACCGTCTGTAACAATCGCGTCAGACTTAGCGACCTTTTTAGGAATTATTGATGGAAGCATCAACGGCATGCAGGCTTTTATGTCTGGCAAACTAAAGGTAACGGGCAACATTATGTTGGCCCAAAAAATAAATACCTTCTTTGCAATTTAGATTTTGGCTCTCCAGAGCGGGCAGCTTAATAAGCTTATGCTTCGGACGCAACCGAAATCAAAAATCATGTGACTTACGAGAGTTTGCCTGAAATGCCAATGCAAGAATATTTGAGACCGCCCAGGTAAATCACTATGTTCAAGACGTATCTCATTAACAACTGAGAGGACTTGAACAGCGGTGTCAACTTCGTCACTACGGGCAGTCATCACCATGGTAAAAACAGCATCATTCTCATTAGCCGGAAACGGGTCTTCAATAAGGCAAAGGCGAGAAATTCACGACGCTGGTCTGGGGCTAGTCTAACCAGAACTCGTCAGAGGAAGTACCACTGAACTCCGGCCGCGTAAATTAAATTGAACTCAATAAAAGCGTGGTTTACACCCCTCTCGTCAGAAGAAGTGGGTTGACAATCTCCAATAAAAATGTCACATAGGGAAGGTTTACAATTGGCGTTGTTGTATGCATCCTCTTAAAAAGAGCCCTAAACAAAGTAGAGGTTAATGCTGGTTTCATTAGAGCATGCGGGCCACCAGAGAAGTTGCTCAATACTGTGTCTTAGGCTAGTGCGCGTTATTTGATAATCAATCGCGTCACTAGTCAGGGGGTGGCGTAAGCGGCCATTTTACTCTCGAAATAAACTGTACTTCCAACAATAAGAAACCATCAAAATGAGGAGTAGAACTTTGAAAACTGAGCTAAAAATAGTCGTATCTTCGATCATTCTGGGCGGCATTCTGGGCGAAGCAGCTCCAATATATGCGGATGCACCAGTGCTCGAAGAAATAATTGTGACAGGGCAAAAACGCGAACAAAATCTTCGCGATATATCCGCAACAGTTAATGTTATTTCCGGCCAACAACTAGACGATCTTAATATCTTTACACTCGAAGATTTGGAGAGAGTAACTGCCGGCGTGCAATTTATTCAACCCAACCCACGCAACAACCTAATTTCAATTCGTGGAGTATTCTATGACCCTGAGTCTGGCTCAGCGTCATCAGTAGATATTTACCAAAATGGTATAACTCAGCGAGCAGACAACTTATTCGGAGCCCTCTATGATGTCGAACGGGTCGAGATTTTGCGTGGTCCTCAGGGCGCTTTACAAGGAGCAACATCGCCTGCTGGTGCAATTATGATCAACACCACCAAACCTGATCTTGATAAAACTACAGGCTACGTTCGAGGCACAGCTGCAGACGATGGCACTAATCTCCAAGGCGCCTTGAGTGTTCCACTCATTAAAGAAACTTTGGCCTTACGCGTAACGGTTTTTTCTGATGCAAACGACCAAGCGGGAGTGGTCAATATACGTACCGGAGTTGAGCAAGACTCAGATACCGATTCCCATAGAGTGTCTCTTCGCTGGGCGCCAACTGAAAATCTAGATATGACTCTCGTGCATCAAACCCTTGAGCAAGAACTACGTGGCACTCCACAAGTGGTCGGCTCTCGATCTGGCGCAGGTGCTTTTGCTGGCGCTCCCAGTATACCATGTTCGTTCTTGCCAGCAGCAGAACAGTTGTTATGTGTGGCATTCACGGCCAAAGATCGAGCAGCTTTCGCTGCTGGTGATGCAGTTTCAAATCGAGATGCGGATATTACCACATTAAATCTAGATTGGGTCCTTGGCGAAAATCATCGACTAGCCTATTCGTACGGCAAGACAGAAAGTGGCAAGCTGTCGCGCACCGAAAACGATATCTCGAGTAATTTGGGTCTCCAAAACTTTTTCTTCGCGGCAGGTCTGGGTGTTATTGGGGATACCGATTATCGAACAGATCAAAGCACTAATACAGTCGTTGATGCTGATACTCATGAGATCCGAATTGCGTCGCAAGACAACCCAACTTGGAACTATATGTTTGGTCTGTACTCACAAGATCAAGAGACATCGACCGATTTCAGAGCCTTTACTACAGCCGCGAGATATATTCCGTTAACGTCTCTTAATGGAGCTATACCCGGGGTGACCTTTACCGGTGGCCATATTGAGGGGATTAACTTTGCCACTGGCGGAACTATTCCAGTCAACGGTAAAACCGAGGCACTCTTCACTTCGCACAGTTTTAAGTTGACTGAGAAAACAACGCTGGAAACTGCTTTGCGATATCAAGAGTTCACGGGCTTCAGATCTTCTGATATTTTGTTTGATTCGTTTCATCAACCTGAACGAATTTCTATACAAAATGCGTCTGTTTTGGGCCTCCCCAGTTCCGTTGCTGATTCGATTGCACAAGGCGTGTTACAAGGCACTCTCGCTACTATCAGTGCGACCAATATCCAAGGCGTTCCAACTGATGCACAAAACCTTGAGACGGATGCAACGACCGGTAGTTTGTCTCTAAAGTATGATTTTAGTGATTCGCTTACCACTTACATTGCATACAATCGCAGTTACCGAAACGGCGGCATTTCGGTTCTCCCCGGTGAAACTTTACCGATGTCCGCGCTACTGTATGACGAGGAGTCATCTGAGGCTTATGAATTAGGATTCAGAACTATAGCATTTGATGGCCGACTCGAAGTAAACACCGTTGCATATCTGCAAGACTTCGATGGTTATCAGGGATTCGTGCGCGGTATTGAATATATCAACCCCCAAGGTCAATTAGACCCTCTGGTTGGTGGCCTAGTATTTAATGGCGACGCCTCGATCAAGGGTGTTGAAATGGACTGGCGCATGCAAGCAACAGACGTATGGCGAGTTGGCGGTACATTTAGCTATAACAAGGCCGAATTTGACAATGCAGCGATACCATGTAATATCCGTGCCCCAGGACAAATTCTTGGCCTTTGCCAGTCAAGTGGTCGCCTTCCCGGTTCAACGGAACTCCAAGCAACATTGTTCAGTGAGTTAATGATGCCCATTTCAGGTTCCAGTAATATTTTCATTCGAGGCAACATGAAATATTCTAACGGGATATTATCAACCCGACCAGTTTCCTTTGGCGAAGATGCGGGTGAAACTGAATCTTACATTCTAGCTGACTTCTTTGTCGGGTGGGTTAACGAAAGTTTCGAAATTTCAGCGTTTGTTAAGAATCTCCTCGACGAGGATTCCGACATTGATCTGCGTAATGCTGGCGATCCAAACTTCGATATTAACGGTGACTTTACCGAAGTCTTGTTGTTACCTGAGCGATCTGCAGGCATTACTGTTAACTTTCAATTCTAGTGCTAAGAAGCAATTAGCAGTAGGGTTAAAAGGGTCGGCATAGCCGGCCCTTTTTTTGCGTGTATAGATGCCTCGAGAGCGCATGGCGCGCCTGACTAGACTTACTCGTGGACACGTAAATTGCGAATCATGAGCTATATAGCTCGACACCTCTATCGCCATCAGCAATTGCAAGTTTGAATCAAATCACACCATCAGTGCTTCCATAGTTTTTATCTTGTTAGTAATTTTGAGGTTTGGCTAAGTCGTATCCGAGTACAAGCGATTAAGATTTTTGTCGGTATGTAATTCTTAAGTGGCATCTCTTTGCAGGTTAGTTTGCTGTGTGGCAACAACAAACTGACCAGATATGCTGCTTTTTTTCAACTGTTCAAACACCAGATCTGGTTATACCTCGCGGCTTGTTTTGCATCGCCTATTTGCAAAAAACCGCACTGTATAATTCCATCAACCAATCACTCAACACATTTGCGCGATGCCGAGCGACGTGGCAACCTAGTAATAACGAAAAAAATAGCCTTACACTATGAAGAGTCTAGAGCAAAGAATTCAAACCCTCGAGGACATTGAAGCCATAAAGCAATTAAAAGCGCGCTATTGGTTCGCCTGTGACCAAAGAAATGCAATCGGTATCCGTGATTGCTTCGTTGCGGAAGACCTGCATATCGACTTCGGATTTATCGGTCAATTCAGAGATATTGATGAGTTTATAAGCGTATTTTTAGAAATGACCGACAAGCCAAGCCATATAGATTTACATCATGGGCTTGCACCTGAAATATCTATCACAGGTGATGAGCAAGCCACTGGACGGTGGCGGATGCAATTTCAATTGATAGAAACCAAAACCGAGATCGCACAGTTTATGGGTGGCTATTATGAAGATGTTTACCGCAGAGAAAGCGGCGTTTGGAAAATTGCAATCTCTCGGTACACCCTCACCTTTAACTTGATGATGCAGAAAGATGCAGCAGGGATTATGAATTTAATTGAAATGGGCGCACGTCCGGGGCTGGCTAGCGAGATGTAGCAGTTTTACTGCTTGGCTCAAGGCCATGGCTCCAGGGCAAATCCCAGACATACTGTAACCCCCACAATACCAATACTACCATCAGTTCTCTAGGTCCACTTTGTGCGCCAACAGTTGACTTATTTTAGGCGTCTTTCTGAGCGAATAAGATTGTTGATTTGTTCAAGCTCGACTTTTTCGCCTGTTTCATAGTAAAGGCGCTGCCCATAAGTAACTTGTTTTTGCATTTTAAGCATGGTCTTGCGAGCCAGAGAGCCAAACAGGTTACCAATGATGCCCCATTTCATATCATAGCTCAGCGTGTTTGTGAGGCGCGTTGTGGTCGCACTTTCCTTAGTGAGGCTATAGCGAAAGGTCGCTTGTGAAAGCAATGGTGGTATGCCGTCTCCCTGGTCATGATGCAACCATAGTAGTAAGCCCTCGCCTTCATTCCACTCAACAACTGTTTCGATCATCGGTGGACGACTGCTGCGCACAATGCGACTGGCGCCAATACCAGTGATTTTTTCGGTGGTGATCTCGCTAGCGGTGAGAGCGGGCACGTAGTAGTGAGCTTTGCCTAAATCACTCAATTTTACCCATGCCTCGTCAATCGGTAAGTTTGCAATCGTGCTCGCGCTGATCTGATTTTTCATTGTACATAAGCTCTTGGTTTAATATTGAGATCGGATGATGGTATACGGTATAAGTTTGCCATGTTTGGTTGCAATAGCATAATTGGGATACGTTCCTCTTAGATCAAAGCTATTGGTCTCGTTATAGACTAAATCCCTCTACCCAAGCGGTTTGGTCTTAGCTGAGTATTTGACGAACATACGCTCACATTTGAGTAGCGCATACCCTACTGATCATCGAATCCAGGTTGCATTTTTAGCCTCAATCTGGTCTAAACAATGGTGTTACAAAAACACAAAATATGAACGTTGAGCTTATCATTAGTTCATGATGTGGCACGGTGAGGAACCTTGGATGAAACTGGCTCGGAAGCTAATACTCAAGTACCCTAACCCTTCAGATGACAAGAGCCTTTGAACCAAAGTAGTATCCAAAAATAATCATTGACTCTGCGAATAAAGGGGGCCAGCGACTAAAATAACGCATGGTGGGCACTTCCCGATGGGCTTATCCTTGAAGCGTATTTTTAAGGAGCTGCCATATAAGCCGTTTGAAGAAGCGTTGGAGCCAAAACTCCTGCGAGAAAATACACAGCGTGTATTCAACTTTAGCATTTAATTGGAGAACTACAATGGTGACTTATGAACGTGCAGTTGAAGTGGCGGACACGTACATGCAAGCTATGTCCGCTCAAGACTGGGCGGCAGTGATGGAACTCTATGCCGAGGACGCTGTGCTGGAAGATCCTGTCGGCAGCGAAGTTAAAATTGGCAAGCTCGCTATTACCGACTTTTACTTCGGGATTGGCGAGACCAATATTACCTGCACAAGAACCGGCACCGTACGCTTTGCCAATGCAGAGATGGTATTCCCATTTCAATGCATTATGCGTAGCGAAGATGGTGCCATGAAAATTGATATCATTGATCATTTTATACTGAATGGGGAGGGATTGATCATCCAAATGCGTGCATTTTGGGGGCCTGAAACTGCCGGCCCTTATGAAGAATCATGAGTACTAATAGGTAATATTTGCTGGCCGAGCGACATGTTGGCAAGGTGACTGAGTCTACTTTTGAGTTAGCAGAGACGCCGATACCAGTGCCCGAACAAGCTGCGGGTTAGGTGTTAATCAAGACACTGTCTGTTCAGTTTTGACACAGCCAGGCGTCGATGAAAGAGGGAGTAAATAAAATATCAGTGCTATGAAACAATAGCGGACGTTGTAATAGGCGGTATAATATAAGCCCCCTGACGCACGATATGAAAAAGCCCGTCGATCACCATCGGCGGGCTTTTTTTTCGCTAGAACAAACTCAGCGACACATAACACTTGGGTTCAGTTAATCCAAAACTAAGACACCTACGACTTAAATGTGAAATCCGCAAACATATCTCGCAGCGTCGTTTTCTGAATTTTACCGGTCGCTGTGTGAGGCATATCTTCAATAAATTCTACTGCATCCGGCGTCCACCACTTTGCGATCTTGCCATCAAACCACTCGGTAATTTCTTCAGCGGTTAAATCCGCACCGTTGGCTCCACGCACAATGATCAGTAAGGGTCGCTCGCCCCATTTGTCGTGGTGTCTGCCAATGACGGCGGCCTCCGCGACTTTAGGGTGATCTGTTGCAACGTTTTCAACGTCGATCGACGAGATCCACTCACCTCCAGATTTGATGACATCTTTGGTGCGATCGGTAATCGCGATATATCCTCTGGGGTCGATGGTAGCCACATCACCAGTCTCAAACCAGCCATCTGCGGTGTGCGCCGAACTGCCGTCTAGCTTGTAGTAAGCGCTGCAAATCCAAGGGCCGCGGACATGCAAGGAACCAAATGCGACGCCATCCCAGGGCAACTGCTCGCCATTATCATCGGTGATTTTGACATCAACCCCAAATACAGGACGGCCCGCTTTAAGTCTTAATTTCGCGTAGTCACCTGGGCTCAGCTCGTCGCGAATATTAATGCTGGCATTGGTACTCCCCAGCGGGCTCATCTCTGTCATTCCCCACCCGACTCGAGTTTCAACACCATACGTATCGAAATCTTCCATGATCGATAAGGGGCATGC